>NZ_CABRJC010000035.1:0-2429 GCF_902471145.1 uncultured Merdimmobilis sp. | reverse complement strand
TAAAGAATTGGATGGTGTCATAGATCATCCGAATGTTTTCCTCCAGGTTGACGCAGAGGCGTTCCCGCACTGCCTGATCCCAGCTCCAGCCGGCAATGGTGACAACGTCGGTACCGCTGGACAGCAGGGCCTGGCAGCCTGCGTCCTCATTGGCGGAGACCCCGCTTTTGCGGGTCCCCCCATAAGCGACCAGCCGGGCGCTTTCCAAGGGGAGTTTTTTCGCCTGGTGGAAAAATTCCATATCCTGTTTGGAGGCCGCCGGATTGCCCCCCTCAATGAACAATATGCCTAACCGGTCCAGGGCCTTCAATATTTCCAACCGATCTTCCAACGAGAATTGCAGGCCTTCGCCCAGCGCCCCGTCCCGCAGAGTGGAGTCATAGATTTCAATTTTCTTTTCCATCACTGTACCGCCGTTTCTGTTGTATCCGAGCAGGCAATTGGCACTTGCTGGAGTTGTATGTTTCTTTTCCCTTCTAGAATAATCGCATTGGCATAAGAAGTCAAGGCAGCTTACCTCCCTCGCCCGACAAAGGTGAGAAGAATTCTTTTTATTCCTCATTTATGGGGGAGATCCATTGCTTTTTTCCGGCAAATTGGTATAATAAAACTAATAATCTGCCAAAAGAGGTGCTACTATGCGCAAAAAAGAACGCGCCCAAATGGCTGTCGATCTTCTCAAAGAGGAGTATCCCGACGCCATCTGCTCCCTGGAGTACGAACGACCCTATGAACTGCTCATCTCCACCCGGCTGTCCGCCCAGTGCACCGATGCCCGGGTCAACATCGTCACCAAGGATCTTTTTGCCAAATACACCTCCTTGGAAATGCTGGCAAACGCCGACCTCGCTGAACTCGAGAGCATCATTCGCCCCTGCGGCCTGTACAAAACCAAGGCGAGGGACATCATCAACCTCTCCCGAATGCTGATCGATGAATATGATTCCCAGCTCCCCCCCTCTTTGGAGGAGTTGACCAAGCTGCCTGGTATTGGCCGCAAAACCGCCAACCTGATTATGGGGGACATCTTCCACCAACCGGCTTATGTCTGTGATACCCACTGCATCCGCATCACCAACCTGCTGGGCCTTACCACCACCAAAGACCCCTTGAAAACCGAGAATGAACTGCGGGACTGCCTCCCCCCGGAGGAGTCCAACGATTTCTGCCATCGGCTTGTTCTCCACGGCCGGGCGGTGTGCAAAGCCCGCTCCCCCCAGTGTGAGATCTGCTGTTTGCAGCCCTGCTGCAAACACTACCAGGATTCCCTGAAAAAGAAGTAATCCCCATAGATTCCCCGGACAAAAAAAGCGGAGAGGCAGCCTCTCCGCTTTTTTTTGCAGGTTGTGCTGGGCGGAGGATTATTCCTCCTCGTCCTCGTCGGGGTTCTCCCAGTTGTGCCAGAAATCCTGGACATCGTCGTTGTCCTCCAGCATCTCGATGAGACGGTTCAGCTTCGTCCGGGTCTCTTCATCATCGATGACCGTGGTGGTAGTTGGGATGTAGGCAACCTCACTGGAGGCAAAGGCATAGCCCTTCTCCTCCAAAGATTCCCGGACCTTGCCCAGGTCGTTTGGCTCGGTGGTGATCTCCACAACGCCGTCTTCATCAATGGAGAAGTCGTCGGCCCCTGCGTCAAAACAGTCTTCCATGATCTTGTCCTCGCTGAAGGCGCTCTCCTCAACGATCAGCACCCCTTTTTGGGTAAACATGAAGGAGACACAGCCAGTCTGGCCCAGATTGCCGCCGAATTTGTCAAAATAATGGCGGATATCCCCGGCGGTGCGGTTGCGGTTGTCGGTCAAGGTATCCACGATAAAGGCGATTCCACCGGCGCCATACCCTTCATAAACGATATTCTCGTAATCGTTTTTGTCGCCGTCGCTGACAGCCTTTTTAATAACCCGGTCGATGTTGTCGTTGGGCACATTGTTGGCTTTTGCTTTAGCGATACAATCCCGCAGTTTGCTGTTGGTGGCGGGGTCACCGCCGCCCTCCCGGACAGCTACCGAAATCTCACGGCCGATTTTGGTGAAGATCTTCGCTCTTGCACCATCGGTCTTTTCTTTTTTCCGTTTGATGGTACTCCATTTGGAATGGCCTGACATAGTAATCGTCCTCTCATATAGCAGTAACAAAGATATTTTAGCACAAACTGCAGCTGGAAACAAGGGGAGATTCCAACGTGCTCCTCAGCCCGATGGCTTTGACGGGTCTTCCCTCTTATGCGCCTGCCAGCGGCCGGGCGCAAGCCATCAACCACTTTCCCCTGCGGGGGTGACAGGCGAGTTTTCAGAGCTGTGCGGAGAAAACCGCCGTCAAGAGGGGGCAGAGCCCCCTATGAAAAAAGAGAGAAGAAAGCAAAAGCTTTCTTCTCTCTTTTTGGAGCGGGTTACGAGGCTCGAACTCGCTACCTCCACCTTGGCAAG
>NZ_CABRJC010000034.1:0-2637 GCF_902471145.1 uncultured Merdimmobilis sp. | reverse complement strand
GGTTATGCAGGGCGTTACGCACCCCTGCACCCCGCGCTCCCTTTTTTATGTGAAAGAAAGCCCAGCCCAACAAAGTTGGGCTACGAAAAAGCGCATTTAAGGGGGGCCGAGGTCTCCCCGGCGAGCTTTCGTCCCTTTCTCTCGCCAGAAAGGGACCACGGGGGTTTGGGGGCGGGCAGCGCCCCATAAACTGGGATGTGCACAAAGCCTTTGAAGTGGAAGTTTGCGGCTGGCACAAGGGCCTCTTATCCCTATGAAGTGCAGGGATGCATAATGCCTATAAAAAAGACCGTGCGCCCACCCCCAAAGGGGTACAGGCGCACGGTCTGCGGCTGGCGGGGAAAATCCCCTGGGAAGCCAACTTTTAATGACACAGCTTTGCTGTGGCTATTAATACATGTTGCCCATGCCGGCGGGAGCTGCGGGAACGGGGTTCTCCTCTTTCTCGTCAGCCACCAGGGACTCGGTGGTCAGCACCATAGCGGCAACCGAAGCGGCGTTTTGCAGGGCGCTGCGGGTCACCTTGGTGGGATCGACGATGCCGGCTTCCATCATATCGCCATAAGTCTCGTTGTAAGCATCGAAGCCATACCCCACTTTGCCTTCCCGGGCGATGGTGTCGATGATGACCGAGCCTTCCAGGCCAGCGTTGAGGGTGATCTGGCGGATGGGCTCCTCCAGGGCTTTCATCACAATGCGCACACCGGTTTTCTCATCGCCTTCGCAGGTATCAAGCAGAGCCTTCACTGCGGGGATGGCGTTGAGGAAGGCCACGCCGCCGCCGGCGACAATGCCCTCATCTACTGCGGCCTTGGTGGCGGACAGAGCATCCTCGATGCGGAGTTTCTTCTCCTTCATCTCGATCTCGGTGGCTGCGCCGACCTTGATTACCGCTACGCCGCCAGCCAGTTTGGCCAGACGCTCCTGGAGCTTCTCTTTATCAAATTCGCTGGTGGTGGTTTCAATCTGGGCGCGGATCTGATTGACCCGGGCCTGGATGTCTTCCTGAGCGCCGGCGCCGCCGACGATGATGGTGTTCTCCTTGGTGACCTTAACCTGGCGGGCGCGGCCCAACTGTGCCAAGGTGGTGTCTTTCAGCTCATAGCCCAGCTCCTCGGAGACGACCACGCCGTCGGTGAGGATGGCGATATCCTGAAGCATCTCTTTGCGGCGGTCGCCAAAGCCGGGAGCTTTGACTGCCACACAGCTGAAGGTGCCCCGCAGGCGGTTGACAATCAGGGTGGAGAGAGCCTCGCCCTCGATGTCCTCGGCGATGATGACCAGCTTCTTGCCGGACTGAACCAGCTGCTCCAGCAGAGGCAGCAGTTCCTGGATGGAGCTGATCTTCTTATCGGTGATCAGGATGTAAGCGTCGTCCATGACCGCTTCCATCTTCTCGGTGTCGGTGACCATGTAAGGGGTGATGTAGCCCCGGTCGAACTGCATGCCCTCCACCACTTCGCTGTAGGTCTCAGCGGTCTTGGATTCCTCAATGGTGATAACCCCATCTTTGGAGACCTTCTCCATGGCTTCGGCGATCAGGGCGCCGACGGTCTCATCGCCAGAGGACACAGTGCCGACCCGGGCGATGTCCGCTGTGCCGGTGACTGCCTTGGAGTTGGCTTTCACAGCCTCCACAGCGGCGTCCACTGCCTTCTGGATGCCCTTGCGCAGCACCATGGGGTTGGCACCGGCTGCCACGTTTTTCATGCCTTCCCGCACCAGGGCCTGGGCCAACAGGGTGGCGGTGGTGGTGCCGTCGCCGGCGGCATCGTTGGTCTTGGTGGCGACCTCTTTGACCAATTGGGCGCCCATGTTCTCAAAGGCGTCAGGCAGCTCGATCTCCTTGGCGATGGTGACGCCGTCGTTGGTGATCAGCGGAGCGCCGAATTTTTTATCCAGAACCACGTTGCGGCCTTTGGGGCCCATGGTGATTTTTACAGTGTCCGCCAGCTTATCAATGCCAGCCTGCAGGGATTTTCTGGCTTCCTCGCCATATGCAATTACTTTAGCCATAGTAGATTACCTCCTACTCAAATCCAAATTGGTCCAATTATTCTACAATTGCAAGGATGTCGCTCTGACGCAGGATGGTGTATTCCTGGCCGTCGACCTTGACTTCGGTGCCGGCGTATTTGCTGATTAGCACCCGGTCGCCCGCTTTCAAGTACATGGTGACTTCCTTGCCGTCCACCAGGCCGCCGGGGCCCACAGCGATCACCTCTGCAACCTGGGGCTTCTCTTTGGCGGAGCCAGTCAGGATGATGCCGCTCTTGGTGGTTTCTTCCACCTCAACCATTTTGATGACAACGCGATCTGCAAGTGGTTTGATGGTCATGTCAATTCCTCCAGTTTATAAAAATATGTTTTGACAAATTTGTTAGCACTCTTTTTCTTTGAGTGCTAACACTATTCTACCCGCTTTTTCAGAAAAATCAAGGGGAAGGCAGTATTTTTTAACAAAATATTCAATTTTTATTGGCAGAATGGGCCGGTTTTCTGGGGCGCCGCACGCCCTCAGACCCCCAAGGTTATGCAGGCGCTCCGCCCTGCACCCGGCCTAATTCAGGGAAGGTTTCCCTGTAACCGAAGTTGTGTGGGGCGTTCCTCCCCCCCACGCCCCCGAGCCATACTTTT
>NZ_CABRJC010000033.1:0-3514 GCF_902471145.1 uncultured Merdimmobilis sp. | reverse complement strand
GAGACTGCCCGGGAGGATAGATCGACGCCGGCATCCTTTACAACAGACCTCTATATTGAGGTCTGTTGTTCTTTATCTCAAACAGAAAAAATATGTTTTTCTTAGAAATAACATTGACAAACTCTTTTTTCTGTGATATTATATTTAAGCTGACATGCGCCAATAGCTCAGCTGGATAGAGTGACTGGCTACGAACCAGTAGGTCGGGGGTTCGAGTCCCTCTTGGCGCACCACGTCGGAGCAAGGTTTACTTTGCTCCGACGTTTTTTATATCTGTGACAGAAATGATGCGGTCTGCCCTTCTCCCGTAAGCCGCCGCAGGCAGATTGTGCATTCACTTTTGTGGGGGCGCTTTGCTTTGGAGGATGAAACCGGATTTAAAAACGGGCTTTGTTTTACAGGTAACCCTATCCGATTGACAGTTTTTTGCTGGTTGGATATAATAAAAGCAGGAAGCATGCGAATGGCCCAATGCCGTTCGCTTTTGTTGTATATAGGGAATAGGAGGAAATAGAAATCAATGACCACCTATACATTCTACGACCATATCCCTGCGCAGGCCAAATACATCCGGGAGGAGGTCTTTGTCAAGGAACAAGGCTTCCACAACGAGTTTGATGAAATCGACAGCCGGGCCATCCACCTGGTGATCTTTGTGGAAGGCCAAGCCGCCGGAACTGCCCGGATGTTTTTGGAACAGGAAGGGGACACCGCTTTTACAGTGGGCCGGGTAGCAGTGTTGCCCCAGTACCGGGGCCTTCACCTGGGAAACCAGATGTTGGCCCTTCTGGAGGAAAAAGCCCGGGAGCTGGGCATACAGCGGATCGCTCTTTCGGCCCAATGCCGTGTCCAACCCTTTTATGAGAAGAACGGCTACATTGCCATGGGGGAGGTCTATCTGGACGAATATTGCCCCCACATCCATATGGAAAAGGAGCTGTAACCGCCCCGGGGTAAAGGAGTGATGATATGGCACAGACAACCAAGCGGGCCTTGGCCGCTTCACTGAAAAAATTGCTGGCCCAAAAGCCGCTGGATAAAATCACAATCGTAGACATTGTCACCGATTGTGAAGTCAACCGCCAAACCTTTTACTACCACTTTCAGGACATATATGATTTGATGGACTGGATCTTTGTCAGCGAGGCCACACAGGTCATCCAAGGAAAAAAGACCTATAACACCTGGCAGCAAGGGTTTTTGCAGATTTTTGAGTACGTACTCGCCAACAAGGCGCTGATCACCAACGCTTATCACTCCCTGAGCCGGGAGCAGATGGAACGGTATCTTTATGACGTGACCTACCACCTACTCATCGACGTGGTGGAGGAGCAGGCAGCGGGCATCCCCGTGCGGCAGGAGGACAAGGCTTTCATCGCCGACTTTTATAAGTACGCCTTTGTAGGCCTCCTGCTGGATTGGATCCGCCAGGGGATGAAAGAGGATCCCAAAAGAATCGTGAACCGGCTGAGCATCCTCATCCATGGGGATATCGGCCGGGCGCTGGAAAAATACCGTACTGACCGGGCCTATCCCGACAGATGATCCCAGTTGTCAAAACTTTATACAATTTGCGGGAGGTGTTTGATTTTTCGACACCTCCCGGTTTTTGTGTATGGCGCCTCCAAGAAAAAGGGAGTATCTTAAAACCAACGAAACAAAACCACCTGATGGATTTGGAGGCAACGATATGTATTATTCCAATGGAAACTATGAAGCTTTTGCACGCCCGGAAAAGCCGGCCAATGTGGATCAAAAAAGCGCCTATCTGGTGGGCAGCGGGCTCGCCTCCTTGGCGGCGGCCTGCTTCCTGGTGCGGGATGGCCAGATGAAGGGGGAGCACATCCATATCCTGGAGGAGTTGAAGATCCCCGGCGGCGCCTGCGATGGCATCAACGATCCCCAGAAGGGGTTTGTCATCCGGGGCGGCCGGGAAATGGAAAACCACTTTGAATGCCTGTGGGACCTGTTCCGCTCTATCCCCTCCATTGAAACCGAAGGGGTCTCGGTATTGGATGAATATTACTGGCTCAACAAACACGACCCCAACTACTCGCTGATGCGGGCCACCGTCAACCGGGGGGAAGACGCCCACACCGACGGCAAATTCACCCTGTCGGAGAAGGCGTCCCTACAGATCATCAAGCTGTTTCTGACCAAGGACGAAGACCTCTATGACAAAACCTTGGACGATGTGTTCGATGAGGAATTCTACTCCTCCAACTTTTGGCTCTACTGGCAGACCATGTTTGCCTTTGAGAAGTGGCACAGCGCCCTGGAGATGAAGCTGTATATCCAACGGTTTATCCACCACATCGGCGGCCTGCCCGACTTCTCCGCCCTCAAATTCACCAAATACAACCAGTACGAATCCCTCATCCTCCCCATGGTCCGCTATCTGGAGGCCCACAACGTCCAGTTTCAGTATGATACCCGGGTCACCAATGTGGTGTTTGACATCCAAGGGGAGAAAAAAGTGGCCAAACAGATCCGCTGCATCCACGGGGGCCGGGAAGAGGCTATCGATCTAATTGAGGACGATTTAGTTTTTGTCACCAACGGCAGCTGCACCGAGAATTCTGCACTGGGGGACGACGACCATGCCCCGGCCTTCCACACCGAAAACGCCGGCTGTTGGGATTTGTGGCGAAACATCGCCCAGCAGCACCCCTCCTTCGGACGGCCGGATAAATTCTGCACCAAAACCAACGAAACCAACTGGGAAAGCGCCACCATCACCACTCTGGATGAAAAAATCCCGCCTTACATTGAAAAAATCTGCAAGAGGGATCCCTTCTCCGGCAAGGTGGTCACCGGAGGCATCGTCACCGTCAAGGATTCTTCCTGGCTGATGAGCTACACCCTCAACCGCCAGCCCCATTTCAAAGAGCAGCCAAAAGGGCAGCTAGTGGTCTGGGTGTATGGCCTGTATACCGATATGCCCGGAGACTTTATCAAAAAGCCTATGCGGGAGTGTACCGGCAATGAGATCACCCAGGAGTGGCTCTACCACATGGGCGTACCGGTGGAGGAGATCCCCCGCCTAGCCCGGGAATCCGCCCACTGTGTCCCCTGTATGATGCCCTACATCACCGCTTTCTTTATGCCGCGGACAGCGGGCGACCGGCCCAAGGTGGTTCCGGAGGGCTGTGTCAACTTCGCCTTCATCGGCCAGTTTGCCGACACTGTGCGGGATACGGTGTTCACCACCGAATATTCGGTGCGCACTGCCATGGAGGCAGTATACACATTGTTAAATATAGATCGTGGAGTACCTGAAGTATTTAATTCCTGCTATGATATCCGGGTATTGCTGGATTCCACCTCCAAAATGATGGACGGCAGGAAGGTCACCGACCTCAAACTCCCCTTTGCCCTTAGCATAGTGGGCAAAAGGGTCCTCAAAAAGGCCCACGGCACCATTGTGGAGGAATTGCTTCAACGCTACCATTTGATTTAACAGATCGCCGTCCCCCTCAAAATTTCTATATAAGGAAGCGCCGGGCCCCATATG
>NZ_CABRJC010000032.1:0-4442 GCF_902471145.1 uncultured Merdimmobilis sp. | reverse complement strand
GCAGATGCGGGTGGTGCAGGAGATCGCCTCCCTGCTGGGGGAGACCACCGCTGAGACCAAAATCGCCCTCACCCGCCTCAAAGAGACCATCCGCAGGTAAGGGAGGGAGCAGCGCGCCTTGAACAGTCTGACTACCGAAGCTGGCTTTGTCAGCTTAAACAAGCAGGGCGAACAGCTCTGCGGCGACCGGGTGGAGTGGATCGAGCAGCCAGATGGGGTAACCCTGGTGCTGGCCGACGGCCTGGGCAGCGGAGTGAAAGCCAACATCCTCTCCACCCTGACCGCTAAAATTATCGCCACCATGATGGCCGAAGGCCTGCCGGTGGAGGAATGCGTCCGCACCATCGCCAGTACCCTGCCGGTCTGCCAGCAGCGGCAGGTAGCCTATTCCACCTTTACCATCCTCCAGGTGCGGGACGGCTCCACCGCCCGGATCATCCAGTTTGACAACCCCTCGGTCATCCTGCTGCGGGCGGGCAAAAACTGCCCTTACCCCATGGAGGAACTGTGGGTGGACGACAAAAAAATCTTCTCCAGCACCATCGACCTTTTGCCGGAGGATATGTTTGTCCTGTTCAGCGACGGGGCAGTCTACGCCGGCATCGGCCACAGCCTCGCCTTTGGCTGGGGGCGGGAGAACATCATCTCCTTTTTGGAGGGGAGGTACCGTCTGGGCCTTCCCGCCCGGGATGTGGCCTCCCTCCTCGCAGAGGAGGCGAACCGTCTCTATGAGTTTCAGCCCGGGGATGACACCACCATCGCCGCCCTGCGGGTGCGGGAGCGCCAGGCGGTCAACCTGCTGGTAGGCCCCCCCTTCAACCGGGATGACGTACCCAAGGTCATCCGCCGGTTTTTGGAGCAGGAGGGCCGCCACATTGTCTGCGGCGGGACCACCTCTTCCCTGGTGGGGCGGTATCTGGGGCGGCCGGTTACCACATCCCTCCGGTATTACGACCCAGCCATCCCGCCCATTGGGGAGATCGAGGGCCTGGACCTAGTCACCGAAGGGGTTATCACCCTCCAGCGGGTAGCGGATTATGTCCATGCCCTCACCAAGGGGGAGCCTGCCCCCTTCCGGGGCAAAAAGGACGGCGCCTCCCGCATCGCCCAAAACCTGATGGACTATGCCACTGATATCCGCTTTTACCTGGGCAGGGCTTCCAACCCGGCCCACCAACCTTTGGGCATCTCCGCCGATGTAAAGCAGGAGATTGTCCGCCAGCTCTGCAAAGATCTGCGGCAGCTGGGCAAAAACGTTACATTGCAGTACTGCTGAAAAATTCCCTTTTCACGCTACCATACTTTGAGGAGGACTTTTTGACATGCCAACATTTGATTCTCAGGTACAGCTTTTAAAGCACAAGGTTTTGACCGCCGTGGCCAAGCGCGCCTATGAAGGCCGGCTGGACAGCTGCTATTATGAGATCCCGCAGGAGATCGCCCCCGGTCCCAAAGCGGAGATGCGCTGCTGCATCTACAAGGAACGAGCCATTGTAGGGGAACGGATCAAAATGGCTATGGGCGGCCACCCGGAGAATCCCAATGTCATCGAGGTCATGTCCATCGCCTGCGACGAGTGCCCGGCCAGCGGCTACACGGTGGGAGAGGACTGCCGGGGGTGCATCGCCCACCGGTGCGCCGCTGCCTGCCCCAAAGACGCTATCTCCTTTGAAGGCCATAAGGCCAGGATCGACAAATCCAAGTGCATCGGCTGCGGCCGCTGTGCCGCCGCCTGCCCCTACAGCGCCATCGACAACAAACAGCGCCCTTGTGAAATCGCCTGCAAGGTCAAAGCCGTGTCCATGGGCCCCACCGGCGAGGCTTCCATCGACAACAGCAAGTGCATCTCCTGCGGGGCTTGCGCCTACAAATGCCCCTTTGGCGCCATCGCGGACAAATCCTACATCCTGGATGTCATCCGGCTGATTCAGGAGAGCGGCAACAACCAGAACTACCGGGTCTATGCCCTGGTGGCCCCGGCCATCGCCAGCCAGTTTGGGGTAAAAGACTTGGGCAAAGCGGTTTCCGCCCTCAAGGTGCTGGGCTTCCACCATGTGGTGGAGGTGGCTTTGGGCGCCGACATGGTGGCCCACAAAGAGGCGGCTGAACTGGTGGAAAAGGGCTTTTTGACCAGCTCCTGCTGCCCTGCCTTTGTGGATTACATCGAGAAGTTTTTCCCCCAGATGAAGGAGCATGTCTCCCACAACTACTCCCCCATGGCAGAGCTGGCCAGCTACATCCGCAAAACCGATCCCAACTGCCGGATTGTTTTCATCGGCCCCTGCACCGCCAAAAAGATGGAGATCCAAAGGGAAAAGGTCAAAGGCCTGGTGGACTATGTCCTCACCTTTGAGGAGCTGCAAGCCCTCTTCGATGCCAGGGAGATCGACCTCTCCGCCCTTCCCGATGAGCCCCTGGACAACGCCTCCTACTTTGGCCGCATCTTCGCCCGCAGCGGCGGACTGGCTGACGCGGTGGCAGAGGCTCTCAAGGAACAAGGGGTGACCCCGGATCAGTTTACCTTAAAGGCCGTCTCTTGCGATGGGATCGAAGCCTGCCGCATGGCGCTGCTCAAAGCCTCCAAAAACGCCCTGCCGGAGAATTTCATTGAAGGTATGGCCTGCATCGGCGGCTGTATCGGCGGCGCGGGATGCCTGACCCATGAGCCCAAGGACAAGGCCCAGGTGGACCAATACGGAAAGCTGGCCATGGAAAAGACTATCGCCGACGCCATCAAGCCTTACAGCATCTAAAACCAAGCGGGACAGCAAACTAAGCTGCCCCGCTTTTTTTGCGCGCAATGCGCTTTATCCAGCTCTAAGACCTCAGTCAGGGCTTTGTATTCTTCAGGGAAGGTTCCTGAGAACCCCCAGTTCTGTGGGGCGCTCTCGCCCCCCACGCCCCCGAGCCATACTTTTTATGCGAAAGAAGTCGCAGTCCAATAAAATTGGACTGGAAAAGCGCATTTAAGGGGGAATAGGCAACCCTCGCGTCACAGGAAAAGCCCAAACAGCCAACTTGTTGGCTGTGCCCCCATGAAAGCTCCCCCTGCTCCTTGGCGGGGTTATTTTGAAAAGTGGGCTTCTTGCAGCCCCGCGGGCATCCGCGAAGCGGAAAAATCCTCTGCCTTGGAGCGAGGGGCGCCCAGGCGTGCAAGCACACCTACTGAGGATTTTCCGAGCGCACCCATTGTGGCGCACCGATAGGGGAGCCGGGGTCTCCCCGGCGGGTTTTGCTTCCTTTTATCCGCATAAAAGGAAGTGCCGGGGGTGTGAAGGGCCGGCAGGAGGGCCCCTCATTCCTGTGGGGTGCAGGGATTCGTACCCCCGCAAGCCCACCCCAAGATGGAATCTTGAATAAAGACCTCCTGTAGCGGGATGCTTTCCCCTCCCTTCCCTTGCCTGTCAATTTATAGTACAATATCCATACAAAATCCTCTCCGCGCAGACTTATCCTACCCCAGCAGCGGGGTCATCGGAGGTCGAATCATCCCGAAGGCGCCAGAGAATCTTATGGAAAAAGGGGTTATCCTATGAAAATTCTCGCAATTGATATCGGCGGCACCGCCCTCAAAGCCGGGCTGGTAGACGAATCCGCCCAGGTCCTGGAATTCCGGGAGGCTCCCACCTTTGCCGGGGAAGGCGCGGACGCGGTGATGGAGCGGGTCGTCCGCCTGGCCAAGGAATTCTGTGGGTATGAGCGCCTGGGCATCAGCACTGCCGGGCAGATCAACCCCCACACCGGGGAGGTGATCCTGTACACCGATTCCATCCCCGGCTACACAGGGTCCAACCTGAAAACCTATTTTAAGGCCGCCCTCGGGATACCGGTGGCTGTGGACAACGACGCCAACTGCATGGCCATGGGGGAATACGCCTACGGTGCTGCCAAAGGCCATCCCGACTTTCTCAGCCTGGTGTATGGGACCGGCATTGGCGGGGCACTGGTGCAGAACGGCCGGATCTATTACGGTTCCCGTTACTCCGCCGGGGAGTTTGGCCACATGGTCACCCATTTTGGAGGTCGGGTCTGCAAATGCGGCAAGCAGGGATGCTATGAAGCTTACGCCTCTGCCTTTGCCCTCACCCGCCTCGTGGAGGAGAGGACCGGGCAGGCCCTTTCTGGCCGGGAGATTACAAAGCGGCTGGATGACCCGGTGGTTGAGGGCCTTTTCTCCCAGTGGATCGACGAGGTGTCCTGCGGCCTTGCCTCCCTCATCCACATCTTTGACCCGCCGCTGGTGGTGCTGGGCGGAGGGATCATGTCCCCGCCGCAGACCATCCGGCGGATCGAAAACCGCCTTCCCCATTTCCTGCGGGAGAGCTACCAGGGGGTACCTATCCTGGGGGCGGCGCTGGGCAACCAGGCGGGGATGCTGGGGGCTGCCCATCTGGCGATGGAGCTCCCAAATTCCCGCTGAGTCCCTGCTACCGGACAGGAAT
>NZ_CABRJC010000031.1:0-5916 GCF_902471145.1 uncultured Merdimmobilis sp. | reverse complement strand
GGAACTTCCCCGCCCTCTGGGCGTCGATGAGGGCCTGGAAATTGGTCCCCCCGCCGGAGACAAACACTGCGATGTTTAGCATATGACAACCCCTTGGTCGCCGTCCTCCACACGGCCGATGACCTTGGCTTTCTCGCCGCAGGCGGTGAGGACTTCCACCGCTTTGGCGGCATCCTCCTTCTTGACCACTACGCACATGCCGACGCCCATGTTGAAGGTGTTGAACATATCCCGCTCGCTGATGCCGCCTTTTTTGGCGATCAGCTGGAAGATGGGCAGCACATCCACACTGGCCCGGTCGATGACCGCCTGCTTGCCGTCGGGCAGGCAGCGGGGGATGTTCTCATAGAAACCGCCGCCGGTGATGTGGGAGATGGATTTCACCTGCACCGCATCCAGCAGGGCGAGGATGGATTTTACATAGATCCGGGTGGGGGTCAAGAGGCATTCCCCCAGGGTGGAGCCCAGCTCGTCATAGTACTCGCCCAGGTCGGCATTTTCCACATCGAACACCTTGCGCACCAGCGAGAAGCCGTTGGAATGGACGCCGGAGGAGGCAAGGCCGATGATCACATCCCCGGCTTCCACCTTGGCGGGGTCCAGGATCTTATCCTTGTCCACAACGCCCACGGTAAAGCCGGCCAGGTCATATTCATCCTCCGGATAGAAGCCGGGCATCTCCGCAGTCTCGCCGCCGATGAGGGCGCAGCCCGACTGGACGCAGCCTTCCGCCACGCCGGAGACAATGTTGGCCACCTTTTCAGGGATGTTTTTGCCCACCGCCACATAGTCCAGGAAGAAGAGGGGCTTGGCGCCGCAGCAAACCACGTCGTTGACGCACATGGCCACGCAGTCAATGCCCACTGTATCGTGCTTGTCCTGGAGGATGGCCAATTTCAGTTTGGTGCCCACACCGTCGGTGCCGGAGACCAGGACCGGTTTCTGGATCCCCTGGAGGTCCAGTTCAAACAGGCCGCCAAAGCCGCCCAGCCCGCTGACCACGCCGGATGTCATGGTTTTGGCCACATGGGCCTTCATCAACTCCACGGCCTTGTAGCCGGCAGTTACATCTACACCTGCTGCTTTGTAGCTGTCGCTGAAGCTCTTGCTCATATTCATCTTCCATTCCGCCGCTTCGCCCCGGCTGTTTTATTTTTAGAAAGGCTCCTCCCCGCGAAGTTTTGTTGGAAGGAGCCTGAAAAGCAAATCCGTTCCCGTCTGTGTTAGATCTTAAGATCGTATTTGCAGACCGGTTTTTCATAAGGGGTCTCAATGGGGTATTCCCCGGTGAAGCAGCCCACGCAGAAGTCGCAGCCGGTGGTCACCTGGGCGATCTTCTTCATGTCCTCCACCTTCATGTAGGCGAGGCTGTCCACCCCGATCTCCTTGGCGATCTCCTCCACCGAATTGAGGCGGCAGGCGATCAGCTTATCCCGGCTGGCAACATCGGTGCCGAAGAAGCAGGGGTGCATAAAGGGCGGGGAGCTGATCCGCATGTGGACTTCGGTGGCGCCGGCCTCCCGCAGCAGCTTGACAATCCGGGCGCTGGTGGTGCCCCGGACGATGGAATCGTCCACCAAAACCACCCGTTTGCCCTTGACAGTTGCGGAGAGGGCGTTGAGCTTGATCCGCACCGCGTTTTCCCGCATAGCCTGGGTGGGCTGGATGAAAGTACGGCCCACATACCGGTTTTTGATAAAGCCCACGCCGTAGGGGATGCCGGACTGTTTGGAGAAGCCCAAGGCGGCATCCAGGCCGGAATCCGGCACACCGATGACCACGTCCGCCTGGACGGGGCTCTCCAAAGCCAGGAAAGCGCCGGCCCGCTGGCGGGCTTCATGGACGCTGGCCCCCTCGACCACCGAGTCGGGCCGGGCGAAGTACACATATTCAAAGACGCAGACATGGCCTTTCCCCTTGCAGTGGGTGCGGATGGAGCGCATACCGGCCTTATCCACCACCACAATCTCGCCGGGGTCCACTTCCCGCAGGTATTTGGCCCCCAAGCTGTCCAGGGCGCAGGTCTCGGAGGCGAAGATGATGGCGCCCTCCTTCTCGCCGATGCACAGGGGCCGGAACCCTTCGGGATCCCGGACGGCAATCAGCTTGGTGGCGCTCATCATCACCATGGAATAGGCGCCTTTGAGCCGGTCCATGGCCAGCTCGATCCCCTTTTCAATGGAGTCGGTGGCCAAGCGGCCCTCAGTGACCACATGGGCGATAATCTCCGCATCGGAATTGGTGTGGAAGATAGCTCCCTTGAGCTCCAGCTCCTCTTTCAGCTCTTCTGCATTGACCAGGTTGCCGTTGTGGGCCACCACCATGGGGCCCTTGACATGGCGGATCACCAAGGGCTGGGAATCCTCCCGGGTGGGGATGCCGATGGTGGAATACCGCACATGGCCCACGGCGATCTGGCCGGAGCCCACCTTTTCCAGGTGATCCCGGGTGAACACATCCGGCACCAGGCCCACGTCCTTATAGGAGGAGATGACCCCGCAGTCGTTGACCGCGATGCCGCAGCTCTCCTGGCCCCGGTGCTGTAAGGCGTATAGCGCAAAATAGGTGCTGGCCGCCACATCGCCGCCGGTGGTGTCATAGATGCCGAACACGCCGCATTCTTCGTGAAGCTTCTCGATCATTGGATTTGTTCCTGCCTTTCCTGTTTAAAAAAGGGTGGGCCGGCGCACCATCCTGCAGCCGGCTTGGGGGTTCCCCCTGCATCGTCACACAATTGGGAATTAGAATTCTGCGCTTTGGATGGCGGCGTCTTTGGCCAGTACATCCTGGGTCATTTTTTCTTTCATGGCGTCCAGCTGGGCGGCGATCTCCTCGTCAGAGAGGGCCAGCATCTGGGCGGCCAGGATGCCCGCATTGTCCGCGCCGTCGATGGCAACAGTTGCAACCGGGATGCCCTTGGGCATCTGCACCGTGGCGAGCAGGGCATCCAACCCATCCAGGGTGGAGGATTTGATGGGGATACCGATCACCGGCAAGGCGGTGTGGGCCGCCAAAACACCGGCCAGATGGGCTGCCTTCCCCGCGGCCGCAATGATGGCGCCAAAACCGTTTTTCCGGGCATCCCGGGCAAAGGCGCAAGCCTGTTCTGGGGTGCGGTGGGCGCTCATCACATGGACTTCCACCGGAATCCCAAAGGATTTTAAGGTGCCAATGGCCCCCTTGACCACCGGCAGGTCGCTGTCGCTCCCCATGATAACCGCTACTTTTTTCTTCATGATTTTTCCCTCCATGCAACAAATAAAAGAAGCTGCGACACAATTAGGCCACAGCTTATGATTGGTTTACCCGATTCTGTTTTGATGCAGTTCGACCGCGCGCACTGCGGCCCCGAAAGAAATTTTGACGCAATTCGGCTGGTTGCTTTGACCTGCTTCAACATAAACTGAGAAAGTCATTGGCCAGCCCTCCATCCGCGTTCTATCCTCATTTTACCTTATTCCACCACAAAATTCAATCGCCCTTGACAGGCGCTGGCAAAAATTGGTGACTTCCCATAGATACTGGGGAAAAACCGGTCAAGATTTAGATAATTCGATCAAGGGCTGCCCCGGATGCTTGTGCAAAACGCTCTTACCGATGGGGTTTGCAGCGCCCCATAAAACCTGCGGCAAGATGGAATCTTGAATGAGGTTGGGGGCCATCCCCACAAAAAAGCGGCGCAAACCCTTTGGTGGGTCTGCGCCGCCGATTCCCTTCTAGGGGAAATGCGCTACATTTCGGAGGGTTTGTTCCCCTCCAGCTCCACGGCCTGGGGCTCGGTCATGACCTCTTTAAAGGAGGTGGCCAAACCGGCCAAGGACTGGATCTCGCTGGGGATGATGATCTTGGTGGCCTTGCCGTCAGCCGCCTTCTGGAAGGCTTCCAGGCTCTTGATGGTCAACACCGCCGAAGAGGGATTGGCCTCATTGAGCAGCTTAATGCTGTCCGCCAGGGCCTTCTGGACCATCATGATGGCCTCCGCCTCACCTTGGGCCTCCCGGATCTTCTGTTCCCGCACAGCCTCTGCCCGCAGGATTGCCGATTCCTTCTCGCCTTCGGCCACCAGGATCTGGCTGCGCTTCTCACCTTCCGCGCGCAGCACCGATTCTCTCTTTTCCCGCTCGGCTTTCATCTGGCGCTCCATCGCGTCCTGAATCTCCCGGGGCGGGATGATGTTTTTCAGCTCCACCCGGTTGACTTTGATGCCCCATTTGTCGGTGGCCACATCCAAAGTGGCGGTGATCTTGGTGTTGATCACGTCGCGGGAAGTCAAGGTGTTATCCAATTCCAGCTCGCCGATGATATTCCGCAGGGTGGTGGCAGTCAGGTGTTCAATGGCGGCGATGGGGCGCTCCACACCGTAGGCAAACAGCTTGGCGTCGGTGATCTGGTAGAACACCACCGTGTCAATCTGCATGGTGACATTATCCTTGGTGATCACTGGTTGGGGGTTGAAGTCTACCACCTGCTCCTTCAAGGAGACTTTTTTGGCCACCCGGTCCACAAAGGGGATGGTGAAGTGGACGCCGGTCTCCCAAGTGGCCTGATAAGCGCCCATCCGCTCCACAACGAACACGGTGGCTTGGGGGACAATTTTGATGTTGAGCACTACCATGACCATTAAAATCAGGAACAACAGCAATAGTACATACGGCATAAATTGAGTACCTCCTAAAAATTGATCTCTATTGTCACCGGCAGATACCGGAACGGTTTTCGAAAGCCAATGCGTCCCACGCCAGGAGGAGGCGGGCTTTTTCTTCCCGGAAAAGAACCATCCCTCCAAGGACCAGTTTGCAAAAAGTGTTAAATCCGCTCCACCAATACTTTAACTCCTTCGATGGCTTTTATCAAGACTTTTTCTCCTTTTTCAAGTATTTCTCCCTCTTCGCTGCGGGCGGACCAATCCAACCCGTTGACATAGACCCGGCCTTGGGCCCGATCGTTGTCAATTTCCTCCACCACCACGCCGATCATGCCGACCAAGCTGTCCGCATTGGTGCGGGTGGGGCGCACCCGCAGGAATTTTTTCATCAGCGGGCGGGTCAGCACCAGGCAGAACAGCGATACCGCCAGGAACACCACAACCTGCCAGAAAAAGGAAAGCCCCATCAACGCCGCAGGAACTGCCGCCACGCTGCCAATGGCAAACCAAATTGCCACCAGTTGGATGGTGGCCGCCTCCAGGATCCCAAGCAGGACCGCCATCAGCAGCCAAACAAAGGGCATCCATTGCAATGCATCCATATCCTCATTACTCCTCTCAATCCAAGGCGGCGTTCTATCGGCTGCGCCGCCGGTTTATTGGGCGCCCACCAGTTCCCGTTGGTCGGCAATCCGCGCCAACTGGCGGATTCGTTCGGTTTCCTTTTCCAAGATTGCCTCCCCTACGGGGGTGATTTTATACAGTTTGCGGCGCTCAAAGGTGCGGGTCACCTCGATGAGGCCGTCGTTCTCCATCTTATAAAGGATTGTGTACACTGTGCCAGCGCCCATAGCAACCCTGCTCTCGGTCAACTCCTGCACCTGCTGCATGATGCCATAGCCGTGGTTCTCCTGCTGCAGGCAGAACAGCAGCAAAAAGCTTGCTTCAGACATGGGAAGATAGCTTTTGATCAGCCGCTCTATCTCTGCCATAGTGAATCCCTCCTTCTCGCCTATTCTATATCGTTACTCGATATATTTGTTTTCACTATACCATGTCGCGGGCCCGGTGTCAATCTGTTTTTGACCGGCAGCACAGCCGCACAGGAGCAAGGGGCCTCCATGCAGGCGCTCCGCCCTGCACCCGGCCCTTATTCAAGATTCCGTCTTGGTATTGGGATTTATGGAGCGCTGCACGCCCCCAAATCCCCAAGGTTATGCAGGGCGTTACGCACCCCTGCACCCCGCGCTCCCTTTTTTTTTTGAAAGAAA
>NZ_CABRJC010000030.1:0-6799 GCF_902471145.1 uncultured Merdimmobilis sp. | reverse complement strand
CGGGGACCACGTTGACCAGGTCGCCGCCCTTGGTGATGATGGGATGGACGCGGATCTGATCCTTGTCCTGGAAGGTCTCCCGGTTGGCGTTGACAGCCATCAGACCGATCTGGGCGGCGTTGAGGGCGTTGATGCCCAGGTGAGGCGCGCCGCCTGCGTGGGCCTCTTTGCCGATGTACTGCACCAGTTTGCCCACAAAGCCGTTGTATTTCTGGCCGCAGTTGATGACATTGCCCAGCTCGGTGTGCTGCATGACGCAGATGTCGATGTCATCGTACAGGCCCAAACGGACAAACTCCTGCTTGCCGCCCAGGAACCAGATCTTGCCAGCTTTGCGCAGCTCGTTGCGGTAGCCCAGCTCCACATACTCTTCTGCGGGGACAGCCATCAGCACCACGTCGCCGCCCAGCTCTTCCAGGATGCCGGTGTCTTTGAAGGCGTAGGCAGCGCCGACCATAGAGGCGATCTGAGCATGGTGGCCGCAGGAGTGGGCAGCGCCGGTCTCTTTGTTGGCGCAGCGGTGGTTGGGGGCGACAACGGCGTCCAGCTCGCCCATGATGGCGACCTTCACTTTGGACTCGCCGCCCTTCAAAGGAGCGATGATGCCGGTGATGGCGTGGCCGTCGGTGTATGTATAACCCATCTCGTCAAAGGCTTTTTTCACCTTTTCAGCGGTTTTAAACTCCTTGTAGCCCAGCTCAGGCTCGGAGAAAATCGCATCGCCCAAAGCGATGATCTTGTCACGGTTTTTGTCGATGGCTTCGCAAGCTCTCTGTTTGAGTTCTTCTCTAGTCGCCATAATAAACAATCTTCCTTTCCATCTTAAAAGTGCAGCACCCCTCTTTCTAGAAGAGGGAAATTGAGGGAACTGTATGTGCAGGACGGACAAAACAGCCCCTTATGCTCTTTAAGTATAAACGAATTTTGGAAGTTCGGCAACTGGTTTTTTCCAAAATTTCCGGTTCTGCCCAGGGAATGGCCCATTTCACCAGTATTTTTATTAATATTATGAATTCCAACCAACCGGGAGTTCTCCCCCTTTTTATAAGGTGGCTCCGCCTGGCTGCCACAGGCTCCTTCCAACAAAAAGGGACCGCCGAAAGCGGTCCCTTTTCCTACGTATTGGCGCTGCTCTTACAGGTTTCCCCACTCCTTGAGGTATTGCTCCTTGGTGTAAGGGGCCTTCCAGCTCTCCTTGATTTTGAGACCGCGCTCAGCCCCATCTGCCAGCAGGTCGATGCAGCTCATCAGCATCATCTTGGTGGCGACGATGTAAGCGTTCTCTTTGTCGGTGATCTCATATTCCGAGCTGTGGCCCACACCGGCCGCACCGGCGATGCAAGCATGGACGGTGGGAACGATATGGGCGACGTCGTTGGCGTCGGTGGTGTAACCCACGCCGGGGCCCACATTCTCTTTGCCCACCAGGGCTTCCAGGTTCTCAGTGACCAGCTCTTTCAGGGGCAGATGCTCATAGGGAAGCATGTAGCCGGGCAGATCGATGATCTCCACTTGAGCGCCCACGGCGTCGGCGCCGGCTTTCAGGGCCCGATCCACCTTCTTGGAGGCGTCCAGGATGGCGGGCTCATTGTTGCCGCGGCAGAAGGTCTCGATGCGGACATCGGCGGGGACTACGTTGACCAGGTCGCCGCCCTTGGTGATGATGGGATGGACCCGGACGGAATCCTTATCCTGGAAAGTTTCCCGCTGCGCGTTGATGGCCATCAGGCCGATCTGGGCCGCGTTGAGGGCGTTGATGCCCAGGTGAGGCGCGCCGCCCGCATGGGCCTCTTTGCCGATGTAGCGGATGTATTTGGCGATGAAGCCCTTGCCGACAGCGCCGCCGGCAGTGGCCTTGACATTCTCGTCCACCATGGTGTGCTGCATGATCATCATATCGATGTCGTCAAACACGCCCTCATAGATGAACTCCTGTTTGCCGCCCAGGAAGTGGATCTTGCCCTCCTTGATCAGGCCGGCGCGGTATTCCAGTTCCACGCCCTCCTCGGCGGGGACGCCCATCAGCACGATGTCGCCGGACAGTTCATCCATGATGCCGCTGTCTTTCAGCGCCAGGCCGCAGCCGATGATGGAGGCAATCTGCACATGGTGGCCGCAGGAGTGGGCAGCGCCGGTGACCGGGTCTGCGCAGCGGTGGCCGGGGCAGACAACTGCGTCCAGCTCGCCCATCAGGGCCACTTTCAGCTTGGATTCCTTGCCTTTAAAAGGGGCGATGACGCCGGTGATGGCATGGCCATCGGTGTAGGCGACGCCCATCTCCTCAAAGGCTTTTTTCACTTTGGCGGAGGTCTTGAACTCTTTGAAGCCCAGTTCCGGCTCTGCAAAGACCGATTCGCCGAAGGCGATGATCTTGTCCCGGTTTTTGTCTACTGCTTCGCAGGCTCTTCTTTTCAGTTCTTCTCTGGATACGCTCATTTGCAGCACTTCCTCTCTTTGTCTCAAGCGGGGGTGCCCCGCGTGTATCAAGACGGGCGGGCCGCAGGTGCGGCCCCTCCCCTTCTTCCGGTTGGTTGAGGGCTACATATTGCCCCACTTTTTCAGGTATTCCTCTTTGGTCATCTCCGGCTTGTAGTTGTTTTTCACCTCAATGCCCTTGGCCGCGCCATCCCACAGCAGGTCGATACAGGTCATCACCATCGCCTTAGCGGGGACAATATATGCCAGCTCTTCGTCGGCGATCTCATAGCTCTCGCTGTGTCCGATGCCAGAGGCCGCCGCAAAGAAGGATTGAACAGTGGGCATGATGTAGGAGAGGTCGCCCTGGTCAGTAGACCCAGAATTGGCCGGGCCGGTGACCGCCACATTCTCCTCACCGATGAGGCCGGAAAGGTTGCCGGCCATCAGCTCGTTGAGCTCCATGGCCTCGATGGTGGGCAGGTAGCCGGGAAGGTCGGTGATCTCGCACTTGGCGCCCACCGCATCACCGCCCGCTTTGAAGGCACGGGACACCTTAAAGCTGGCATCCAGAATGGCTTCCATATTGGAACCGCGGACATAGGTCTCCAGCCGTACGTCGGCAGGGACCACGTTGACCAGGTCGCCGCCCTTGTTCATGATGGGGTGTACCCGGATGTGGTCTTTGTCCTGGAAGGTCTCCCGCTGGGCAGCCAGCGCCGCCAAGCCGATGTTGGCCGCGTTGAGGGCGTTGATGCCCAGATGGGGCGCGCCGCCCGCATGGGCCTCTTTGCCGATGTAGCGGATCAGCTTGCCCACAAAGCCGTTGGATCCGCAGCCGCAAAGGACCTTTTTGCCCTCATAGGCATATTCCGGGGTGGTGAGGTGCTGCATGACCATCATGTCGATGTCATCCATGACGCCCAGTTTGATGAACTCCTGTTTGCCGCCCAGGAACCAGATCTTTCCAGCCTTCTTCAGCTCGTTGCGGTACTCGATCTCCACATATTCCTCCGAGGGGACGGCCATCAGCACGATGTCGCCATCCAGCTCTTCCATGATGCCGGTGTCCTTGAGGGCGTAAGCCACCCCCACCATCGAGGCGATCTGGGCGTTGTGGCCGCAGGAGTGGGCAGCGCCGGTTTTGGGGTCCGCACAGCGGTGGCCGGGGGCAACTACCGCATCCAGCTCACCCATGACCGCCACCCGGATATTGGATTTGCGGCCCTTGCGGGGGGCGACAATACCGGTGATGGCCACCCCGTCCTGATACGCATAGCCCAGCTCGTCAAAGACCTTCTTCACCTTGTCGGCGGTTTTGAACTCCTTGTAGCCCAGCTCCGGCTCACTGAAGATGGAACGTCCCAGGGCTACGATCTTCTCCCGGTTCTGGTCGATGGCCTCACAGGCTTTCTGCTTCAGTTGCTCTTTGGTCATGCTCATGAAATACTTCCTTTCCGTATAAAATTAATAGAATATTACAGATTCAGCCGGTAAATCCGGTTGGCATTGCGGAAAAACACCCGCTCCCAGTGCTCCTCCGGCACAATGCCCTTGATAAAGGCGATGTACTCCCCCAGGTTGACAATGGGCCAATCGGTGCCATATAGGATATCATCCCACTGGCAGATGGCGGTGAGCCAAGTGCGCAGCAACCCCACATACCCGGATTGCTCCCGGAAGTAGCGGGGCAGGTCCACCCTTCCCTCCAAGAGGCCGGAGAGATCGGCGGCCACATTGGCATTTTTCTCCACCACCGCTGCCGCCGCTTCCAAAAACGGGTTGCCGAAATGGCACATGACGAACTGGGTTTCGGGGTGGTCGGCGGCCACCTCGTCCAAGGCCAAGGGGTGGCAGTATTTTAGATGGGCTCTGGGGTGGGCGGTCAAACCCATGTGGACGGCCACCGGCTTATCATAGTGGGCAGCCAGTTCATAGACCGGCTGGTACACCGGGTCAGAGAGCCAGATTTTGTTGTACCCGGGGTAAAGCTTCACCCCGCAGCACTCCTCACGCTTTAAGTGCTCCTCCACTTGGGCAGCCAAATCGGGGATCACCCGATCCCCCTGATCCATCAAAACGCTGTCCAGCCCCACGCAATAGTGGAACAGGTCGGCGGGATAGTTGTGGTACCCCACTTCGAGACTGCGGTTGCCCATCACCACACCGTGGACGATATCCAACTCCCCAAATGCCTGCCGGAGATGAGCAACTGAATTTTGGTGGCCCACTCCCTGTGCCATAGTGTCGGTCTTGGGTTCAGAGGGGAAAAGATGAAGATGGGCGTCGATGATTTTCATGGGGTATTTTCCTTTCTCGCCTTGGGGGCTGTTGCATGAATGCAGTCTATATCTATTTTGGATTGGAGCTGCCATGACCTATTGCGGTTCTCACTGGCGGGAGGGGTCTCCAGCGAAAACAAAGAAAACCCTCCCCGCTGTGTTCCGGTTGGCTACAGGTCCAACCCGCCCCAATCCCGCAGGTACTGTTCTTTGGTCATGGGGGCTTTAAAGTTGTCTTTTACCTTCTGGCCGAGGACAGCGCCCTCTGCTAGCAGGTCGATAGCAGTGGTGGCCAGAATCTTAGCCGCGGTGATGTAAGCCATCTCCTTGTCCACAATTTCGTAGTTGGCGCCGTGGCCAATGCCTTTGGCGCCGCCGATCCGCATGTGGACCACAGGGATGATCTGAGACAGGTCCTGGGCATCGGTGGAGCCGCCCGAGCCGTTGCGCACTGCGGAATCCCCCATCAGGGCGTGCATATTCTCCCAAACCACGTCTTTAAGCTCCTCGCTTTCATAAGGGAGCAGGTAACCGGGCAGGTTGGTGATCTCACACTTGGCGCCCACCGCGTCAGCGCCGGCTTTAAAGGCCCGGTCCACCTTGGCGGAGGCGTCCAAGATGGCTTCCATGTTGCCGCCGCGGACATAGGTCTCGATGCGGACATCAGCGGGGACCACGTTGACCAGGTCGCCGCCTTTGGTGATGATGGGATGGACCCGGATGGTGTCCTTATCCTGGAAGGTTTCCCGGTTGGCATTGACCGCCGCCAAGCCGATCTGGGCTGCGTTGAGGGCGTTGATGCCCAGGTGGGGCGCACCGCCGGCATGGGCCTCTTTGCCGATGTAACGAACCAGTTTGCCCATAAAGCCAAGGCCGGTGGAACCGCCGCAGTTGCCTTTGATTTTTCCCGCCTCATCGCCGTTTTCGGTGGTGGAGGTGTGCTGCATAATCATCATGTCGATGTCATCGAACACACCCAGGTAGATAAACTCCTGTTTGCCGCCCAGGAAGTGGATCTTGCCCGCTTTACGCAGCTCGTTGCGGTACTCGATCTCCACAAATTCCTCCGAGGGGACAGCCATCAGCACAACGTCGCCGGAGAGCTCTTCCAGGATGCCGGTGCCGGCCAGAGCGTAGCCCACACCCACCATTGAGGCGATCTGGGCGTTGTGGCCGCAGCAGTGGGCCGCGCCGGTCTCCTTGTTGCACAGGGCGTGGCCGGGAACGACCACAGCGTCCAGCTCGCCCATGACGGCAACCCGGATCTTGGACTCTTTGCCCTTCAGGGGGGCGATGACGCCGGTGATGGCCACACCGTCCTGGTACTGGAAGCCCAGCTCATCAAAGACTTTTTTCACCTTATCGGCGGTTTTAAACTCCTTGTAGCCCAGTTCCGGCTCCATCATAATGGATTCGCCCAGGGCGATGATCTTATCCCGGTTTTTGTCGATGGCTTCACAGGCTCTTTTCTTTAATTCTTCTCTGGATGCTGCCATAAGTAGTACCTCCCTTGCTCCGGCCTTAAAGCCGGCTTTGTTGTTATGAAGCAAATGCCGGTAGAAATACTTCTACCGGCATTCTGACGCTCCAGGTTATTTGGTCATCAGGCCCCATTTTTCCAGGTACTCTTCCTTGGTGAAAGTGGGTTTGAAGTTGGCTTTTACCTTCAGGCCCAGTTCTGCGCCATCGGCCAGCAGGTCGATCGCGGTCATAGCCAGGCATTTTGCTGCGGCGATGTAAGCGATGTCCTTGTCGGCGATCTCGTAGTTTTCGCTGTGGCCGATGCCTTCAGCGCCGATGAAGTAGGAGTGGATCATGGGCATCAGGTAGGAAATATCGCCGGCATCGGTGGAGCCGCCGCCTGCGGTGTTCTCGTACCGGACGAATTTCTCGTCGCCAAAGACTTCCTTCATGTTCTCATACATGATGTCGAACAGGTCGTAATTCTGGATGGTGGGCAGGTAACCGGGCAGATCGGTGATCTCGCACTTGGCGCCCACGGCGTCCGCACCAGCTTTGAAAGCGCGGGAAACTTTGGCGGAAGCATCCAGGATAGCATCCACGTTGGCGCCGCGGACATAGGTCTCGATGCGGACGTCGGC
>NZ_CABRJC010000029.1:0-10198 GCF_902471145.1 uncultured Merdimmobilis sp. | reverse complement strand
AGGCGAAGTCAGTACGGTCAGCATCAGCTGACTGTGCCCCCTTAAAAATTCCCCTCTGCCTGGGGTGTTTATTTCTTATATGGTTTTCGCTCCGAAGTTAAGCCCAAAATGTAGTCTGTACTAGTCCCGTAAAACTTGGACAATCTAATCACAGCCCACACTGGAATTTCTCTTTCGCCCTTTTCATATCTTCTATAAACTTCTCGATTTAGTACTAGGATATCAGCAACCTCTTGTTGCGTTAAGTCGGAATCCTCTCGCAATTGTTCTATCCTTTCAAAATACATCCATGATCACCTCTTGATCATGCTACTATTTTGTGGCATACTAGAAGCAAATATGCTACCAAACAGTGGCAATTAGGAGGCGTATATGTCTATGGAGAATTATTACATTCAAATTGCGAATGAACACAAAATATCAGTAGAAAAATTAGAAGCAACCATGGGGCAAGTAATCGCATACCTCTATGTCCATCGACACAAAACCATTGGGAACCGCATTTTATGGGAAATCATATTAAGTGAAAACCCAGAGGTAATAAGAGAAATTTTGGAACATGTAGCCGATATTCTCTGTTCCCCCGATCCATTGGAACCCATAGATAAGTTGTTTTTGTATTAAGCTAGATATTGGTATCAACGTGCCCGTAGTGATGGGGACATTTTCTTCTTGTAGCCCCGCGAGGGCATCCGCGAAAGCGGAAAAATCCCTCGCTCGAGGCGTGGAGAGCCTCTAAGAGGGATTTTCCGAGCGTACCAATTGTTGCGAAGTAGGGGGGGCCGGGGTCTCCCCGGCGAGCTTTCGTCCCTTTCTCTCGTTAGAAAGGGACCACGGGGGTTTGGGGGCGTGTAGCGCCCCATAAAACTGGCCTACAAGATGGAATCTTGAATGGGCGACCGGGTGCAGGGCGGAGCGCCTTCAAAAACGATTGTGAGATGGAATCTTGAATAAGACGCTGGGTGTGCAGGGGCGAGCAGTACCCCATAAATCAGTCGGATATGGCTACGATGGGGTCAAAAATATCATACTTACGGTAGTATTCCTTGGATTCCTCATCCCGTTCTACCGTGGCCTTGTTCTGGGAAAGGAGCCGGACAATCTCATAGGCGTTGATCCAGATTTCATTTTCCTCGGCTTGGGATTCATCGAAAATCAGCTGGATGCCGAAGTGAAGATGGGGCCGGGTCATGCCGTTGACGTTCTCGCTGGTGGAGTAGCCGGTCATCCCCAAGTAGCCGATGACCTCCCCAGCCTTGACCACCTTTCCTTCATATAAGTCTCTGTGATAGGGGTGGTCTTTGCGCATGTGGGCGTAGTAGTAATACCGTTTGCCATCCAGGCTGCGGATGCCAACCCGCCAGCCGCCGTATTGGTTCCAGCCCAAGTGCTCTACAATGCCGGATTCCACTGAGACGATGGGGGTGCCCACCGCCCCCAGCAGATCGTTGCCCAGATGCCGCCGGCGGTAGCCGTAATCCCGGGAGTTTCCGAAGTCGTCATAATGGCTGTAGCCGAATCCTTCTGCAATCGGGCAGTAGGCTTTAAGGCCGTATTTTTCCACGATGGTTTTTTCCCCAGGCCGGCTGGGATCGGGGGCTTCCTTGCGGTAGGGGCCGACCATCCCGCCCAGCACCGCTTCATAGGCTTCGGCATAATAGCTGTAGTATTTGTTGTCCGCCATCAATTCTTCAGCGGAGGTGGAGGAGAGGGTATCCGCCATCTTTTGCAGGTCAGCATACCGGTACTCTCCCCAATTCCCGCCATATTTGACCCCCAGACAGGCCAAAAGATCGATCCAGCTCACCGGGTGATTGGTGTCATAGGTGTCGATGTCCACTTCCAAAGCGGCGTTTAAGGCGGAGTAGGGGATGTCAAACTCCACCCATTTCAAGTAGCCTTCTGCCGGGAGGGATTCCTCTTCCTTGGGCGACAGGAGAAAGAGGGAGAGGCAGCACAAAAGCACAGCAGCTAGGCAGATTTTTTTCTTCACAAAGCTTCCCCCTTATTCAGACGTTCCTCTGAATTCATATGCGACGGGAGGGGGGAGGAATGCCCATACAGGGGATATTTTTGAAAACGATAGGGAAAAAGCCTCCCTTCCAGATGGAAGGGAGGCTTTTTCTCTTGGAAAGCAGGATTACTTGTTGAATACGTATTGGTCGAACCGGCGCATGGCCTCTTCGCACTGGCTTCTGGGGCAGGCCAGGTTCATGCGGACATGGGTCTTGCCGTTGAAGGTCCGGCCGTCGTTGACGATGACGCCGCAGGCATTCATCCGGTCCAGAACTTCCTGGATGTCCATGCCGCAGCCGGAGCAATCCAGCCACATCAGGTAAGTGCCTTCGGGGATATAGGTCTTGACCCCTTTGAAGTGTTCGGTGATGTAGTTGTATACATACTCCTGGTTGCCGCGGATGTAAGCATTGAGTTCATCCACCCACTCAGCACCGCCTTCATAAGCGCCGATCAGCGCGGTGCAGGAAAGCACGTTGTTCTGGTTGTAATGAGGCATGGAGGCCACTTTGGCAACCCGGTTGCGGATGTACTCATTGTAAATCACCGAGTAGGAGCCCACCAGGCCGGCCAAGTTGAAGGTCTTGGAAGGGGCGTACATGGCCATGGTAATCTCCTTGGCCTTGTCGGAAACGGTGACGGTGGGGATGTGTTTCTTGCCGGAGGGGGTGAAGTCCGCCCAGATCTCATCGGCCAGCAGGATGACTTTGTGCTTGTAGCACAGGTCGACAACTGCCTCGATCTCCTCTTTGTCCCATACGCGGCCGGTGGGGTTGTGGGGAGAGCAGAAGATGTACAGGCCGATCTTGTTCTCCACGATCTTCTTCTCCATGTCCTCCAGGTCAAGGCGGAAGATACCGTCCTTATCCTGCACCAGTTCGCTCAGGCACAGCTGGCGGCCCAACCCTTTGACGGTGTTGGTAAAGCCGGTGTAGGTGGTGGCGTTGCAGAGGATCTGGTCGCCGGGCTGGGTAAAGGCGGAGATGCAGGAAGCCACGCCGCCCAGGACGCTGTTTTGGTAAGCGATGTATTCTTTCTTCAAGGTGTCGTTGCCAAAACGGGTTTTGTGCCAGTTGATGATGGCGTTAAAATACCGGTCGCTGAGAATGAAGTAGCCGAAGATGGGGTGTTCAATTCTCTCTTTCAGGGCGTCAATCACCGAAGGGGCGGTGGCGAAGTCCATGTCCGCAACCCACATGGGAACGATGTCGGTGGTGCCGTGGTCTGCAGCGGGCTTATCCCATTTGCTGGAATCCTTGCCAATGCGGTCCCATTTTTTGTCGAAATCGTATTTCATTTCAATCTACCTGGCCTTTCTTACAATATTGGAAAAAAGTAGTTCACGGCAAAGCGGCAGAACCGCCTTTAAAACGGGGAAAAAGCCCTTGTTCAGCGCGTAAACAATAGCCTTGTATCAGGATAGCACTGTGCCAAATCAATTGTCAATAGAAAACAAAATAGATAATCCCTATAGAAAATAGCCTTCTATAAAGGAAGAAAATACCACTTTTCTTTTCGAGAAAACACTGGGAGGACTACCGCCCCAGGCCCTCCTTCAGTTCTACAAACTGGCGGATCAGCTTCACCGCACCGTCGATGCCGATGAGGCCGCTGTTGATGCACAGGTCATAGTTTTCCAAGTGGCCCCATTTGCGGCTGGAGTAATAGTTATAGTAGCTGGCCCGTTTTTTGTCGATCTTATGGACGGTATCCTCTGCTTTTTCAGGCGAGATACCGTATTCGGTGGTAGCCCGTTGGATTCTTTTTTCCAGTTCCGCATGGATAAAGACCCGCACTAGGTCTGGGTTTTCCCGCAGGATATAATCGGCGCAGCGCCCCACGATGACACAGGGGCCCTCTTTGGCAAACTGCTTGATCAGATCCGCCTGGACAATAAAGAGGCGGTCGTTCATGGGCAGATTGTAGAAGAAGGTGCCGGAGCCGGTATGCAGGTTGACCATGCCAGTGGATAGGGAGTACAGCAAGCTGTTGCTGGCCCGTTCATCCACTTCTTTTAACAAATCTGCGCTCATGCCGCTTTTTTCTGCGGCAAGGGCAATCAATTCTTTATCATAGAAGGGGATGCCCAGCTCCTTGGCCAGCTGCTCGCCGATGGCCTTGCCTCCGCTGCCGTATTGTCTGCCGATGGTGATGATGGTGTTGTTGCTCATGTGGATCCCTCTCTTTCTCATAGGCGGATCATCGCTGGTGCGCAGTTGATCCTTTCTTTAAGGATAGCACAAAATTATACAACATACAATATAAAATAGATATTATATTGTAAAATTTTAGATAGATTGATGATAATGTACCCCTGTTTTTGGCGATTCTATTTGAGACTTCCCCTGCATACAATGGGGAACAAGGCCAAACGACAAGGGAGTGGATTGCATGCAGGAACAATTGGACCGTATGATAGAAGACCTAAACCGGGAAATCGATATTTTTTTAAATGCTTGGAGCAAAACCGGGGTGCAGCGGGAGATGAAGGACCTGCAGATGCAGCTGGGCAACGTAAAACGCCAACTCTCCGCTATCCGGCTGGGGGAACGGGAGGCGCGGCTCAATCTGCAATCGGTGCGGATGGCCCAGCGCTCGATCAACAATGTACAGCGGATGATGCGCCCCTCCATGCTGCGCCCGCGGCCCATGTGGGCCATCAACCGCACCCAGGGTATCGCCCAGCGGATGGGGCGGATTTTTCAGTATGTCCAGAGCCAATCCCAGCAGCAGCCGCAGCAGCAGAACCGGTTCCAGCAGTTTTCCCGGCAGCAACAACAGCCGCCGGTGGAGAAGACCCCCACCCCCCGCAGCCAGCCAGGGAACTTTTCCCGGAGCTTTTCCCCTTTCCGCACTGGGGTGTACAACGGGGATGGCACCCCCACAGCCCAGCATGTGGAGGACGATCTGCCCGAGGAATTGGGCGGCGGTGTGGAGTACCAGCCCAACAAGACCTTTACTCCCCAAGAGCTGGCACGGTTTTACAATGGGATGGGGGGCCGGCCAGCCTACATCGCGGCAGCGGGGTATGTATTTGATGTGACCGCCCATCCTTCCTGGCGGGCGGGGAGCCACCACGGCATATTAGCGGGCCAAGATGTGACTGACCGCCTGCTGGAAAACCACCCGGAGGGTTTGCAGATGCTTTTGGAGAACCTACCTGTGGTGGGCCGCCTGCGCCCCTCCCAAAAGAAAGGGTTTTAGGGGGCACTTTGATAAAAAAAGCCGGCAGAACCCGAGCCCCGGCCGATGGGTTCCGCCTTTCCTAGATTGTGTTCGGGTGGAAGGATAAAGCCCCTCTGCTCCCCAAGGAGCAGAGGGGCTTTATCGCGCTGTCAGCTGTGGAGGGCTTTGCCCCCAAATGGATCCAATGGGCCAGCCATTCCCGTCCGAAGCTTGGAGTCCAACCCGCCGGCGGGCGGTACGTAGCCGCTGCATTTAGGGTCGGGCGATGTAAGCAAAGCCCACTGCACCCGGCCCAGCGTGAGCGCCGATGACCGTCCCCACCTCCACCTGGACGGCGCCCGTGCAGTCCACGCCCTGCTGGCGCAACAGCTGAACAAACTGGTTGAGGCCCTCCGGGGAATCGGCGTGGGCGAGAGCGATCGGGTAATCCGGATCGGCGGGACAGGCCCGGTACTGGTCCAGCATCCATTGGAAGGCCCCGGAAGAGCCTCGGGCTTTGGCCACAGCCTCCAATTTTCCATCCACCAGGGAGACAAGAGGCTTCACCCCCAGCAGTTCCCCGATGACCGCAGTGGCGGCGGGGAGGCGTCCCCCCATTTTCAGGAATTTGAGGGTGTCCACCATGGCAAAAAATTTCATCCGGCCTTTGAGTTCCTCCGCTTTGGCGGCGATCTCTCGGGCGGAAGTGCCCTCGTCCCGCATCCGCGCCATCTGGGTGAGCAGCAGGGCCATGCCAAAGGTGGCGCTGTGGGAATCCACCAGGAAAATCCCCTCTTCCCCAGCCATTTGGGCGGCGATCACCGCCGATTGGTAGGTGCCGCTGATCTGGCTGGACAGGGTGAGGACCACAATCTCATCCCCCTGGGCCCGGTAAGTTTGAAATAGGGAGAGAAATGCCTCCGGGTTGACCTGGCTGGTGGTGGGCAGGGACTTAGCCTGGCGCAGCCGGTCATAGAATTCCCGCCGGCCCATACCGGTGCCGTCGGCATATTCCTGCCCGTCGAAAATCAACTTTAACGGCAGCACATCAATGTGAAGGCGCTGGGCCTCTTGAGGGGTGAAATCACAGGTGCTGTCGGTGATGATGCGAATTGCCATAACTGTTTGCCTTTCCGCCCTGCGGAACCCGCTGGGGCTTAGGTTTTTTCTTTGTTTTTGAAATACCGCTGGATGGAGTGAAGGCCCCGTGTCAAGGCCACTAGTTCCTCCGGGTTCAGAACTTCAATGATCGAGGCGGCCATCTCGTGGTGGAAGTGGCTGTGAATCCGGTTGACCTCCAAGGCGGATTGGGTGGGGAAGAGGCGGACCACCCGTTTGTCCCCGCTGTCCCGCTGCCGCTCCAGGTAACCTTTGCGTTCCAAGGTGTTGACCGCCACCGTCAACGTGCCGGCGGTGACCCCCAATGCTTCGGCGATGGCGCTGGCCCGGTTGTCCCCACCGGTTTGGGAGGCGTTGCACACCGCTTCAATGATGTGAATCTCCTTGATGGAGAGGTTTTTAAACTCGTTGCTGCTCAGGCAGTGCTCTTCAATGCGCAGTATGTCGTTGAACAGGTTGACCAGAAAATCATTGAGCTGGGTATAGCTGTCCTCCGGCATCCTTTCATCCCCTTCCCAAAATAGTTTGAACTTCAAAACAATTGTATCATAACACAAACGGATGGGGTTGTAAAGCGGGGCTGAAACAAAACCGGCGGCACAAACGGCCGCCGGATGAGGGGTTATAGGCTGTAGTAGTCCCGGTTTTCGTTTTGCAAAAGGTCGATGGCCCGGGCCAGCTGCTGGGTCATGGTCTCTTCATCCGGGGCGCTGGCCACCACGTTGATAAAACCCGCTTTATCTTCGGGGGAGAGGCAGGCAAAAAAGTGCTGGGCCGCCGGGTTCTCCGCCAAAGCCATGCTGAAATTGATGGGGATAATCTCCGGTTCTCCATAGTTCTGCAAACAATCACCTCCTTTGGGCTGTTTGGTGTTAGTTTGACCCAAATGGCGGCGAAAGATGCGGCTTTTCCGCAAATTTTTGGGGAATGGGAACAGGAGTGTCCCTCTCTTAGTATTTTGGTGGGATACAGGGGATTTTTTCCGACTAATTTGCCAGGATATATCGCGAACAAATATTCCTTATTTTCTGCAATCCGGTTGATTTTAGCCGCCTGGTGAGCTATAATGTCTGTAATGTGGGCTGGGGAGAAGAAGGGGAAGAACCCTTGCCCGGCCGCACATATTTGCCCTGTGACACACAAGAAATTGAGAAAACAAACGCCACTGCGCCGCCTTGGGCTGCGCCGCTGGATGATGGAGGAGAAAACGCCTATGGCAGACAAGGACAAGGCACAAGCGCTGGAAACTGCGCTGAACCAAATTGAAAAACAATTCGGCAAGGGCGCGGTGATGCGCCTGGGGCAGAATTCCACCATGAATGTGGAGGCCATCCCCACCGGGTCGCTGGCGCTGGATATCGCCCTTGGCATCGGCGGTGTGCCCAAAGGCCGCATCATCGAGATCTATGGGCCGGAGAGCTCCGGCAAGACCACCGTCGCCCTGCACATCGTGGCGGAGGCCCAGAAGATGGGCGGCGACGCGGTGTTCATCGATGTGGAGCATGCCCTCGATCCGGTTTATGCCCAGGCGTTGGGGGTGGACATCGATTCCCTGCTGGTCTCCCAGCCGGACACCGGTGAGCAGGCGCTGGAGATCGCCGAAGCCTTGGTCCGCTCCGGTGCCATCGATGTGGTGGTGGTGGACTCGGTGGCCGCCATGGTCACCAAGGCGGAGATCGAAGGGGAGATGGGCGACTCCCATGTGGGTGTCCAGGCCCGCCTGATGAGCCAGGCCCTGCGCAAGCTGACCGGTGCCATCAGCAAATCCAACTGTGTGGCTATCTTCATCAACCAGCTGCGGGAGAAGATCGGCGTGGTCTACGGCAACCCGGAAACCACCCCCGGTGGCCGGGCCCTGAAGTTTTATTCCTCGGTGCGGCTGGATGTCCGCCGGGTGGAACAGCTGAAGCAGAACGGCGAGGTGGTGGGCAACCGCACCCGGGTGAAAGTGGTGAAAAACAAGGTGGCCCCGCCCTTTAAAGAGGCGGAGTTTGACATCATGTACGGCCAGGGCATCTCCAAAGAAGGGGAGATCCTGGATATGGCGGTGAAGCTGGACATCATCAACAAATCCGGCGCCTGGTTCACCTATGGCGACGCCCGGTTCCAGGGCCGCGACAACCTGAAGGAATACCTGAAGGAACACCCCGATATTGTGGAGGAACTGGCCCAGAAGATCCGGGAGAACGCCGACAAACTGACCGGGAAACCTGCCAAAAAAGGTGGAAAAGCTCCGGCAGCGGCAGCTCCCGCCCCGGCTCCTGCGCCTTCCACTGCCAAAATTGACATCACGGTGGAGGATGAGGCGTAAGGATGCGGATCACCGACCTTTCCCGGACCAAACGGGGCCGCTACGCCGTAAGCGTGGAGGGGCAGTACCTTTTTTCGCTGCACGAAGAGGTCTTTTACACCGCTCGCTTGGCGGTGGGGATGGATCTTTCGGTGGAGGAATTGGAGGCGCTGCGCCGGGAATCCGATTATAAAACCGCCAAAGAGCGGGCGCTGCGGCTCCTCTCCGCCCGGGGATATACCGCCCATCAGCTGAAGGAGAAACTCTCCCGCTACGCCGATGAGGGGGCTTCCCAGGCGGCGGTGGACCGGATGGAGGAGCTGGGCTTGGTCAACGACGGGGACTATGCCTTCTGCTGCGCCCGGGATCTATACAACCTAAAGCATTATTCCCCCCGGCGGATCGAGCAGGAGCTGCAAAGGAGGGGCATCCCCCAGGACATCTGCCGGGAGGCCGCCGCCCAGTTCGACGAGGAGGAGACCCAGTCCCAGCTGGAGGGGGTCATCCGCCGCAAATACCTGCGGTACCTGGGGGAAGAAAAAGGCTGGAATAAAACAGTCGGGGCCCTTTCCCGGCTGGGGTATTCCTACGACCAGATTAAATCCGCCATCCGGCGGGTCATGGAAGAGGAAGAGGCGGATTAGCCTTTTCCCAAGTTGCCGGGAACCCGGCGGAATGGAGAGAATACAACTATGGCATATAAAGTGGGCATGGTCTCCCTGGGCTGTTCCAAGAACCAGGTGGACGCGGAAATCATGCTGGCCCTGATCCAGGAAAATGGGTTTGAGCTCTGCGCCGACGCCGAGCAGTGCGACGTGGTCATCATCAACACCTGCGGCTTCATTGAGGACGCCAAAAAGGAATCCATCGAGACGATTTTGGAGTTCTGCCAAATGAAGGCGGAGGGAAAAATCAAGGTGGTGGTGGTTACCGGCTGCCTGGCCGAGCGGTACCAAAAAGAAGTGGCTCTGGAGATCCCCGAGGCGGATGTGGTGCTGGGCATCGGCTGCAACGGGGAAATCGTCAAGGCCATTAAACAGGCGCTGGCAGGGGAGCGGGTCGTCTCCTTTGCCGACAAGACCCTGATGCCCTTAAGCGGCAACCGGGTGCTGGCCAATGCGCCCTTCTTCGCCTATGTGAAGCTGGCCGACGGCTGCAACAACCGCTGCGCTTTCTGCGCCATTCCCCTCATCCGGGGGGACTTCCGCAGCCGCCCCATGGAGGACGTGCTGGACGAGGTCAAACGGCTTGCCGCCCAGGGGGTGAAAGAGGTCAACGTGGTGGCCCAGGACACCACCCGCTACGGCGACGACCTCTATGGGCGGTTGGTGCTGCCCGAACTTCTGCGGGAGATCTGCAAAATCGATGGCATCCGCTGGGTGCGCATCCTGTACTGCTACCCCGACCGAATCACCGACGAGCTTCTGGAGGTCATGGCCCAGGAGGAGAAGATCGTCAAATATGTGGATGTGCCCATCCAGCACGCCAGCGGGGAGGTCCTCAGGGCCATGAACCGCAAGGGCAACGCGGACACCCTCAAGGCGCTGCTGCAAAAGATCCGGGACAAGGTGCCCGGCGTGGTGCTGCGCACCACCATGATTGTCGGCT
>NZ_CABRJC010000028.1:0-13257 GCF_902471145.1 uncultured Merdimmobilis sp. | reverse complement strand
GCGCACAAATAGGGGGACCGGGGTCTCCCCGGCGAGCTTTGGTTCCTTTCTCTCGCTAGATAGGGACCACGGGGGTTTGGGGGCGGGCAGCGCCCCATAAAACCTGCCACAAGATGGAATCTTGAATGGGGGGGTTAGGGTCTGAAAGCCTCAGGAAGCCCCTTTTAAATTTCGCTTCTGCCCTCCAAGGCGCGGTACAGGGTCACCTCATCGGCATATTCCAGGTTGCCGCCCACTGGGATGCCATAGGCCAGGCGGGTCACCTTGATACCCAGGGGCTTGAGGAGCCGGGCCACATACATGGCGGTGGCTTCCCCTTCCACCGTGGGGTTGGTGGCCATGACCACCTCCTGCACCTCTCCGGATTGGAGGCGGGCCAGCAGTTCCTTAATGGTCAACTGTTCAGGGCCGATGCCGTCCATGGGGGAGATGAGCCCGTGGAGCACATGGTACAGGCCGTGATACTCCTTGGTGCGCTCAAAGGCAATGACGTCCCGGGGGTCCTCCACCACACAGAGGATGGAGCGGTCCCGGTCAGCGCTGCGGCAGATGGGGCAAAGCTCCTCGTCGGTCAGGTTCTGGCAGACCGCGCACCGCTTGATCTTCTCCTTGGCGTCCAGGATGGCGTTGGCGAACTCCTGGGCCTTTTCCTGGGGCAATCCCAGCACATAAAAGGCCAGCCGCTGGGCCGTCTTTTTGCCGATGCCCGGCAGCCGTTCAAACTGCTCAATCAGCCGGGTCAAGGGCAGGACATTGTATGCCATGGGAAGGTTACATCAAGCCGGGGATGTTCAGTCCGCCGGTGATTTTGTCCATCTCCTGGGCTGTTTTTTCCTCGATGGTGCGCAGCGCCTCATTGGTGGCGGCCATAATCAGGTCCTGGAGCATCTCGATGTCGTCGGCGTTGACGATCTCGGGTTTGATGGTCAGGGATTTCATCTCTTTTTTGCCGTTCATCACCACGGTGACAACGCCGCCGCCTGCAGTGGTGGAAAACTCCATCTCATCCAGCTCGGCCTGTTTTTTGGCCAGTTCTTCCTGCATTTTCTGAGCTTGTTTGATCATGCTGTTCATGTTGTTGGCCGGCGCTTTGCCATAGCCCTGGGGCAGTCTTGCTTTCATATCGATAGTCCTCCAATGTTTTACAATATTTCAACCGACTCCTGGGGCAGGGACAGATTGTTTAAAAAGTCCTCCAAAGGATCGGGTTGTGACGGTTTTGTCTGATACTGTTCCGGCTTGTAAGGCCCCAAGCGGAGCTTTCGGCCGGTGACTTCCATCACCGCCTGCCGGATGCTTTTGCGGGAATAATCATTGTCCCGGATAAGGGAGAGGAACATGGGGTTTTTGCAGTCGATGAGCAGCACCCCTTCGCACTCATAGGCACTGGAGCCGCTAAGAGCCCCATAGAGCGCCCCGTTGAGCTGTTCCAGCCGTTCCAGCACCTGCTGCCAAGGGCCAAATGGGACGGCCACCTTCTCCTCTTTGGGGGTTGGGGGCGGCGGGATTTCCGCCGTCGGGGATGGCAGGTCCTCTCCCCCGCCGCCGGCGGGTTCCTCCGCCGCCTTGGGGGCAGCGGAAGCTTCCTTGGCAAGAGGGGCGGGCGCTTGTCCACCTTGGGGGAATGCCCCGGCGGTGAGGGCCCGCTCCAACCGCTCCAGCCGGGCGAGGATCCCCTCTGGCAGGGTGGAGAGCTGGGGGCTGCACAGCCGGATGGCTGCCATCTCCAGCTCGGTTTTGCGCAGGGTGGTCTTGGCCATTCGGCCCAGGCAGTCCTGAAGCACGGTGAGGATATACAGGATTTCCCCCATGGGGAAAGCTTTGGCGTGGGTTTTCAGCTGTTCCTGCTCGCTGGGCATACAGGTGAGGAGGGGCCCCGGATCGGCTACCGAAGAGGCAATCATCAAATCCCGGAAGTGGCCGATCAGCTGTTCGCAGAGCCGTTCCGGGTCCACCGACCGCTCCCCCAAGGCCTCGATTTGGGCCAGAGCCTGAGCCGGGTCCCGGGAGGCGATGGCCTCATCCAGGGAGAAGAGATGGTCCTGCCCCACCACACCGGCGGCGTCCGCCACGGTGGAGAGGGTGATGTCGTGGCTGTAGGAGGAGCACAAGTCCAAAAGGGAGATGGCGTCCCGCATGCCCCCATCCGACAGCCGGGCGATGAGCAGCGCCGCGTCCTCTGCCAGGGCAAACCCCTCCTGCTGGGCCACATATTGCAGCCGGCCGGAGAGCTCGTCCCCGCTGATCCGCTTGAAGTCAAACCGCTGGCACCGGGAGAGCACCGTGGCTGGAATCTTGTGGACCTCGGTGGTGGCCAGGATGAAGATGACATGCTCCGGCGGCTCCTCCATGATCTTCAAAAGGGCGTTGAACGCCCCGGTGGAGAGCATGTGGGCCTCGTCGATGATATACACCCGGTACTTTGCCACCGCTGGGGTGAAGTTGGCCTCGTCCCGCAGGTCGCGGATGTTGTCCACCCCGTTGTTGCTGGCGGCGTCAATCTCCACCACATCCAGGATAGAGCCGTCCTCAATCCCCCGGCAGATGTCGCACACCCCACAGGGGTTCCCCCCCGCTTGGTTGGGGCAGTTGACCGCTTTGGCCAGGATTTTGGAACAGGTGGTTTTGCCGGTTCCCCGGCTGCCGGTGAACAGATAGGCATGGGAAGGCTTACCCCCCGCGATCTCGTTTTTGAGGGTGGTGGTGATATGCTCCTGCCCGACGACATCTTCAAAGGTTTTGGGGCGGTATTTTCGATATAACGCTTGATACATGGCCTTCCCCCCTTGCTGTCCACAAAAAAAGAAGGCAGGAACATCCCCCATTAGGGGTATATGCTCGGTCATACGGATACACAGATTTGCCTGGGGCACACACTGCTGACCGCTTAATGCTGCTCGGTTCCCCGCCTGACATGGTTCACGGTGCACTGTCGCACAGGACCCGCATATCCGCATGACCGAGCATACACTCTGTCCTGCCGCCTGTTTTCAACTAGCACGATTTATTATACTATAGGAAAGAAAAAAACTCAACTCTTTTTTTGCAGTTTACAAAAGATTCAAACTTCCCCAGGGCTTCCGGCGCCCAAACCCCGGCTATGCAGGCGCTCCGCCCTGCACCCGGCCCTTATAGATTCCATCTTGGGATTGGGATTTATGGGGCGCTGCACGCCCCCAAACCCCCAGAACAGGGTAAGATTCCATCTTACAATTCGTTATGCAGGGCGTTGCGCCCTGTATCCGATCCCTATTCAAGATTCCATCTTGGGGTGGGGCATTATGGGGCGTTGCACACCCCCAAACCCCCGTGGTTCCTTTCTGGCGAGAGAAAGGAACCAAAGCTCGCCGGGGAGACCCCGGCCCCCCTATCTGTGCGCCACAATAGGCACGCTCGGAAAATCTTTCTTAGAGGCTCTCCACACCTCGAGCGAAAGATTTTTCCGCTGCGCGGATTCCCTCGCGGCGCTGTAAGAAGCCTATTTTTCTTGGTGACTACCCTTGGCACAGGGGGAGTTTTGAGGGGGAATAGGCTTGCACTGTGTCGCGAGCTTTGCCTATTCCCCCTTAAACACGCTTTTGGGTCCAGGGCCTTTTTCGTGCAAAAAGGCCCTGGCCGGGGGTGCGGGGGCTGGAAGCCCCAGGAAACCAGAGTTACAGGGAAACTTCCCTATAGAAAATGGGGCTGGGTGCAGCCCCTGCATAACCTGGGGGTTGGGGGCCAGCAGCGAGGCCCTCCTATTTATTCTGCAAGGAGCACTGTATACCCCAGCCCCTCTACCCGGTCGGAGAGCTCCATGGGGTCCAAATCCCCGCCGGAGACTACAATTTTCCCAGTCTCGGTGAACATCTGCACCAGTTCCACCCCTGGCAGGCTGGATAGTGTATCCACCACTTTGTCCCGGGCCTCCTTGGTGGCTGCACCGGCGACCATCATGACAACGCCGCTTTCCAAAAAACAATCCCTCCATTTCATCAAATCTATGGGATTAGTCTTTCCCAGCAAAAGAGACGCCATACAAAAAAGGGCGAAGACCGCACAAGTCTCCGCCCTTTGGGCTTATTTGGGATTTCCTAAAAACACCAAGCCAATGACGCCGGGGCCAGTGTGAGCTCCAATGGTGGCCCCGATGGAGGTGACCATCACCTGGCCGACGCCGGTTTTTTGATGGACCAGATCCGCCAGGAGGTTGGCGTCCTCCTCGCAATCCCCATGGCAGATATAGGCGATGGGGTTTTGGTAGCCGCCAGTGCGTTTTGCCATCTCCTGGGCCATGGATTGGAGGGCTTTGCGCCGTCCCCGCTCTTTTGCATAGGTGTTCAGCTTCCCTTCCAAATCCATGTGGAGGAGGGGTTTAATCCCCAAGGCGCCGCCTACCACCGCAGTGGCTTTGTTGATCCGGCCACCCCGGTATAGATGATCCAGGTCGTCCACTAAAATCAGATGGACCACTTGATTTTTATTCTGTTCCAGCCACTGGCGGATTTCCTCCCGGGATTTTCCCTCTTCCTTCATGGCAAAGGCCCGCTGGATGAGGAGGGCCTCCCCCACCGAAGCGCACAGAGAATCCACCACGATCACACTGTCCTCCCCATAGAGCTCATTGAGGATGCCCGCGGCTATCTGGACACTGCCGGCAGTGCCAGAAAGCCCTGAGGAAAAGGAAATATGTAGGATTTGTTTGCCCTCTTTCAAAATGGGTTCAAACAATTCCTGGGCCTGCTGAGGGGTCGCCTGGCTGGTTGTGGCCATTTCCCCCGCCCGAAGCCGGTCAAAAAACCGCTTGAGCACCTGGGGATCGCCTGAGGTAAAATCTTCTCCGCCGATGGTACAGCACACCGGCAGAAGCCGCAGTTCCAACTCTTCCACCACCCGCTGGGGCAGGTCGCAGGTGGTATCCGCTGTGATGACAAAATTTTTATATTCCATAAATCAGTTCCACCTTCCGGTTTGAATCGCACTCTCAAAAGATGTAACAATGATAACATTTTTTTGTCAGCTATTCAATACAAACAAAAAAACTTTTTGTGGAATCTACCTGCAACTCTTTCAAAATCACCATTTTTAACCCCTTTCCTCTGTTAGGTTGCTCTAATGCAACCCTATGGGTTCCGATGCCCTCCATAGCCGACGGGAACGGGGCACAGGCTGGGGGCAATCCCTCCTCATGATTCCCCTTCTTCCGAGGCCGGCGGCTGGGGGAAATCCATCCCCTTGTAATCGGCGATGCCGTCGGCGATCTCCTGGAACACAGGGGCGGCGTAATCCCCGCCGGATTCCATCCCCTCAGCCAACACTACGATGGTGTACCGCGGTTCCTCGGCCGGATAAAAACCGGCAAACCAGGCGTGGACAATCTCTACTCCATCCTCATAGATGCCCGTCTGGGCAGAGGCGGTTTTGCCGCCGGCTCCACCGGCTTTGGGCTTGGCTTTTTGGCCGCTTCCATACTCCACGGTATCCACCATAAATTGAGCGACCCGCTTGGCCGCCGCTGGGGAAATCACTTGGTTTTGGGCGTAGCCCTCCTCCTGATTCTGGATCGAGAGCCCGTCTTCGGTGGTCCCGTAGACCAGCCTGGGATGGACGCTCTTGCCCCCATTGGCCACTGTGGATACCAATTGGGCAATCTGCACCGGGGTGGCGGTCAGTTTGCCCTGCCCAAAGGACAGGTTTGCCACCTCAGCGGGGCTTTCCATCGCCTCCAAGGCGGGGAGGCTCCCGGAGGCTGTGGCGATGCCGGGGGCCAATTGGCTAGGGCTGCCAAACCCGATGGCTTGGGCCTTTTTGAGGATGTTTTCCCCGCCGGCCATTTGACCCAACGTGATGAAATAAGGGTTACAGGACCACTCCATCGCCCCCTGCATATCCAAGACCCCGTGGCCAGAGAGCTTGTGGCAGTGGAAGGTCACGTCCTCCACCTCCACAGCACCGGTGCAGTCGAAGGTGCGAAACCGGCTGATCCCCTGTTCCAAGGCGGTGGATGCAGTGACCAGCTTAAAGGTGGAACCAACGTTGTATTCCCCGTGGAAAGCACGGTTGAAGAAAGGGGAATCCTTTTGGGCCATGCTTTTGGAGAGGTTGTTTGGGTCGAAATCCGGCAGGCTCACCACCGCCAGCAGGTCCCCGGAACGGACGTCCATCACCACCACCGCCCCTTTGTCTATCCAGCGTTTGGCCGCGCTTTGGGCGATGGACTGGATCTCTTTGTCCAAGGTGAGAACCACCCCGCCGGGGCGGCCATAACCCTCCTGCACCTCTTGGGGGAGCTCCCCGCCAATGGGGCTTCCCGCTGCATTGATCTGATACCGCAGGCAAAGGCTCCCGCCGAATTGCTTCAAAAGGGAATCGTAAGCTTTTTCGATGCCAGCCGCCCCGTTTTCCCCATCCAAATACCCGATGACATGGGGGGCCAACTGGCCGCTTTTCCGGTAGCGGAGAATCCGCTCCATAGGGGTGAGCCCGGCGGGAAAGGAGCGCAGTTCACCGGGGAGCCGGGTTAAAAACGGCAGCCGCTGGGCCAGTTTTTGGGTGAAGGCCTCCCTCTCCTCCCCGGAGAGTTTGCCCGCTAACGCCGCCGACTCCTCCCCAGGGAGCACCGCTGCCACTGCCTCCACCGTTTCCCCCACCAAAGGCTGGAAATTCCGGTCGTAGATCATCCCCCTAGTGCTGCCCACCTCCAAAAGGTAGCTGCTCTGCCGCAGGGCCGCCTGGGAGAGGCCGTCCCCCTGGATAATCGCCCCCAGGCGAAAGAGAAGCAAGGTCATGGCCAGCACCATAGCGCTGAAGATCCCCACTGTCCGTCTGTGCATCCGCATGGATTCATCCCCCTTTTTCTCTTTAGGAAGTATGGACGGCTTGGGGGGATTCATGCAGCATGGGAAAGACTGTCCCCAAACCCTCACTCCGAGGGCTTTGCCCTTGCACATCTCAGTTTATGGGGCACTGCACACCCCCACGCCCCGCAAGAATGAGGGGCCCTCATGCCGGCCCCTTGTACCCCCGGCACTTCCTTTTATGCGGATAAAAGGAAGCAAAACCCGCCGGGGAGACCCCGGTCCCCCCTATCCGTGCGCCACAATGGGAACGCTCGGAAAATCTTTAGTAGGTGTGCTTGCACACCTGAGGCTCATCCACACCTCGAGCGAAAGATTTTTCCGCTAATGCGGATGCCCTCGCGGCGCTGCAAAGAGCCTATTTTTCTAGGTAGTTGCCCTAAGCAGAGGGGAGTTTTGAGGGGGCACAGCCAACAAGTTGGCCGTTCGGGCTTTTCCTGTGCCGCGTGTAGTTCGGCCCCCCTTAAATGTGCTTTTCGTCAAGGGTTTCTTTCACACAAAAACCCTTGCGCGAGCGTGTGGGCGCGCGCCCACATAAGCCCACCCCAAGATGGAATCTTGAATAAGGGCCGGTGCAGGGCGGGACGCTTGCATAACCGGAGGCCTTGGGGCCAGGAGCTCCCCCCCCCAATATTCTTCCGTGGATGACAGCTATCCAGAAAAAACCGCATTTTTTTGAATTAAGGGTTGTAAAACATCTCAAAGAAGGATATAATAAAGAAAATCTTTCAAATACACGGATAGATGCAGCGAGGAAAAAAGCAAAGGGTTCCCAAACCTTGCAGAGAGCCGGTGGCAGGTGTAAACCGGTGGGAATGGGCCTGGTCCACTTTTGGAGCTGCCGGTGAACAGCCGGAGGGTGCGCCCGTTACAGCGCAAACGAGTGGCCGCGGGGTTGATGGACCTCCGGCAATTTGGGTGGCAACGCGGATTCTTCCGTCCCATGCAGTGCGCGTGGGATGGCAGGGTCCTTTTTTTGTACCCGGAACTCCCCCAAACAAAAGGCGCCAAGCCGTCATCTGTCCGATGAAACCAAAAGGAGATAGTTGCTATGCTGGATATCAAACTGGTTCGAGCCAACCCCGACCTTGTAAAGGAGAATATCAAAAAGAAATTCCAGGACGAGAAGCTCCCCCTGGTGGATGAGGTGCTGGAATTTGACGCCAAGCTGCGGGAAGCCAAAACACGGGCCGATTCCCTGCGGGGCCAGCGGAACGCCATCAGCAAAGAGATCGGCGGCTATATGGCCAAGGGGATGAAGGCGGAAGCAGAGGAAGCCAAAGCCAAAGTCTCCGCCATGGCCAAGGAGATGGAAGAGCTGGAGGCTATGGAAGACGACCTCTCCGCCAAGATCCGGGAGCGGATGCTGGTGATCCCCAACATCATCGACCCCTCGGTTCCCATCGGCAAGGATGACAGCGAAAATGTGGAGATTGAAAAGTTCGGCGAGCCGGTGGTCCCGGATTTTGAAGTCCCCTACCACATCGACATTATGGAGCGGCTGAACGGCATCGACCTGGACAGCGCCCGGCGCACCAGCGGCAACGGCTTCTACTACCTGAAAGGGGACATTGCCCGGCTCCATTCGGCCATCCTCTCCTACGCCCGGGATTTCATGATCGACCGGGGCTTCACTTATTATGTGCCCCCCTTCATGATCCGCAGCAACGTGGTCACCGGCGTCATGAGTTTTGCAGAGATGGAAAACATGATGTATAAGATCGAGGGCGAGGACCTCTATCTCATCGGCACCAGCGAGCACTCGATGATCGGCAAATTCATCGACACCATCTTGGAGGAGAGCGAGCTGCCCCAGACCCTGACCAGCTATTCTCCCTGTTTCCGCAAAGAGGTGGGCGCCCACGGCATCGAGGAGCGGGGCGTTTACCGCATCCATCAGTTTGAAAAACAGGAGATGGTGGTGGTCTGCCATCCCGACGAGAGCGCCCAGTGGTTTGTCAAGCTGTGGCAGAACACGGTGGACTTCTTCCGCAGCCTGGACATCCCGGTCCGCACCCTGGAGTGCTGCTCCGGCGACCTGGCTGACCTGAAGGTCAAGAGCCTGGATGTGGAGGCCTGGTCCCCCCGCCAGAAGAAATACTTCGAGGTGGGTTCCTGCTCCAACCTGGGCGACGCCCAGGCCCGCCGTCTGGGTATCCGGGTCCGGAACAAGGAAAAAGGCAACTACTTTGCCCACACCCTCAACAACACGGTGGTGGCTCCGCCCCGTATGCTCATCGCCTTCTTGGAGAACAACCTCCAGGCCGACGGCAGCATCCGCATCCCCGAACCCCTTCGGATGTATATGGGCGGCAAAGAGTTTATCAAATAGCATATCCAAAAGAGGAAGCCTCTCCCCACGGGGAAAGGCTTCCTCTCTTTCTTTTGTCGGCCACTTCATAACAACACCCCCTGGAAGGAGCCTTCGCTCCCCCAAGGGGTGTTGTTGTATCCTAGGACAGCGCCTTGGCGCCGATGTCGGTGCGGAACTGCTTTTTGGGGAAGTCGATCTTCCCCGCCGCGGCATAGGCGGCATCCAAGGCCTCCCGCAGGGTGGGCGCCACCGCCGTGACCCCCAGCACCCGGCCTCCGGCAGTCTTGTATCCCCCGTCCGCCAGGGCGGTGCCCGCGTGGTAGATGGTCACCCCATCCGCCTGGCCATGGGCGTCCAGGCCGGAGATGGGCAGCCCTTTTTCATAGCTCTGGGGATAGCCGCCGCTGGCCAGGATGACACAGGCTGCGGCTGCATCCTCCCACTGGATGTCCAGCTGGGAGAGGGCCCCCTTTTCCACCGCCTCGATGATCTCCACCAGATCGGTTTTCAGGAGGGGAAGGATCACCTGGGTCTCCGGGTCTCCAAAACGGCAGTTGTACTCGATGACATAGGGGCCTTTTTCGGTGAGCATCAGGCCGAAGTACAGCACCCCCCGGAAGGGACGGCCCTCCTTTGCCATGGCGGCAATGGTGGGCTCAAAAATCTCCTTTTGGCAGCGCTGGGCGATCGCAGGCGTATACAGGGGGTTGGGGCAGATGGTGCCCATCCCCCCGGTGTTCAGGCCCTGGTCGCCGTCAAAAGCCCGCTTGTGGTCCATGGAGGAAGGCATGGGGCAGACCGTCTTGGAATCGGTAAAGGCCAGGACCGAAACCTCCACCCCTTCCAAAAACTCCTCCACCACAATGTGGTTGCCGCTTTGGCCAAAGGCTTTATCCTCCATAATGGATTTGACTGCCTCTTTGGCCTCCCCAAAGCTCCCGGCGATGAGCACCCCTTTGCCCAACGCCAGCCCATCCGCCTTGATGACGATGGGATAGCGGTTAAAGTTCTCAATGTAGGCGATGGCCTTCTGGGGGTCGTCAAAGGTTTCGTAGGCGGCGGTGGGGATGCCGTATTTCTTCATCAGGTTTTTGGAAAAGACCTTGCTCCCCTCCAGGATGGCGGCGTTTTTCCGCGGCCCAAAGGCCCGGATTCCCGCCTCCTCCAGGGCGTCCACCATCCCCAGCACCAGCGGGTCGTCGGGGGTGACAAACACCAGGTCGATGGCCTTTTCCTTGGCAAAAGCCACCACTCCCTCTATATCCGTTGCCTTGATGGGGATGCAGGTGGCGTCGGCGGCGATGCCACCGTTGCCGGGGCAGCAGTAGAGGGCGTCCACCTTGGGGCTCTTTTTCAGGGCTTTGATGACGGCGTGTTCCCGGCCGCCGGAACCAATTACCAAAATTTGCAAGGGTCACAGCTCCTTCCCTATGTCAGCATATCCGCCCCCATCATCCATCGGACAGGGGCGGATATTGTTGTTGATCTTAGTGTTTGAAATGGCGCATGCCGGTGAACACCATGGCGATGCCAGCCTCATCGCAGGCTTTGATGCTGTCCTCATCCCGCACCGAGCCGCCGGGCTGGATGATGGCGGTGATACCAGCTGCCTGGGCGGCCTTGACGCAGTCGTCAAAGGGGAAGAATGCGTCGGAGGCCATCACCGAGCCTTTGACCTTCTCCCCACCGTATTTGATGGCCAGCTCCAGGGCGGTGATCCGGTTGGTCTGGCCAGGGCCCACCCCAACGGTGGCGTTGTCCTTGGCCAGCACAATGGCGTTGGATTTGGTGTGCTTCACCACCCGCATGGCGAATTTCAGCTGGCGCATCTCCTCTTCGGTGGGGGCCCGCTTGGTGACCACCTTCAGGTTGTCAGCGTCAAAGAGCTGGGTGTCCAGTTCCTGGACCAGCAGACCGCCGGCCACCTTTTTCATATCCAGCATGTCACCGCCGTTGGCTTTGTACAGGCCGGGCAGCTCCAAGAGGCGGATGTTCTTTTTCTTTTCCAGGATGGCCAGGGCCTCGGCGCTGAAGCTGGGGGCCAGGATAATCTCCAGGAAGATCTTGGAGAGCTCCTCTGCAGTCTCCTTGTCCACCTCCCGGTTGAGGGCGACAATGCCGCCGAAGATGGAGACCGGGTCCGCCTCATAGGCTTTGAGGTACGCCTCGTGGAGGGTCGCCCCTACCCCGACGCCGCAGGGGTTGGCGTGTTTTACCGCCACTGCGCAGGGCAGCTCGTAGCCGAACTCCTTGAGGGTGTCCAGAGCGCCGTTGGCGTCGTTGATGTTGTTGTAGGAGAGCTCCTTGCCGTGGAGCTGGCGGGCGTTTGCCAGGACGTTGTCCCCCCGGCCGATCTCTTTGTAGAAAGCCGCGGCCTGGTGGGGGTTCTCGCCGTAGCGCATATCCTGAACCTTCTCATAGGTCACGGTGAACTTCTCCGGGAAGGGTCCGGCGCCCATCTGTTTGCGCAGGTAACCCGAGATGAGGGCGTCGTAAGCCGCGGTGGTCTCGAACACCTTGGCCGCCAGGCGGAATTTTGTCTCCCGGGAGACAGCGCCGGTTTTCAGCTCCTCAATGACGGCGCCGTAGTCTGCGGGATCCACGATGACCGCCACATCCTGCCAGTTTTTCGCCGCAGCCCGGATCATGGTGGGGCCGCCGATATCGATGTTCTCAATGGCGTCCTCCAAAGTGACATCCGGCTTCAGGATGGTCTGCTTGAAAGGGTACAGGTTGATGGCCACCACATCGATGAGGGTAACCCCCAGCTCCTCTACCTGGCGCATGTGGTCGGGGTTGCCCCGCATGGCCAAAATGCCCGCATGGACCATGGGATGAAGGGTTTTCACCCGGCCGTCCAAGCACTCTGGGAAGCCGGTGATCTCGCTGATGCCAGTGACCGCCACCCCGTTCTCCTGGAGGGTGCGGGCGGTGCCGCCGGTGGAGACCACCTCATACCCCAGCTCTTCCAGGGCTTTGGCAAACTCCACAATGCCTGTTTTATCGGAAACGCTTAAAATCGCTCTTCTTTTTTTCTCCATGTCGATCTCCTCCGTTTTGCCCTTCCACCGGGCATAGTAAGTAAGACTTCATTTTAAGACTGCCATCTTGCAAGTGGTCTAGCAGGGCGTTGCACACCCTGCACCCCGTGCTCTCTTTTTTGTGTGAAAAAAGAGAGGGAAAAAGCACATTTAAGAGGGGCCGAACTATTCGCGGCACAGTTGAAGTCAGTACGGTCAGAGCCAGCTGACTGTGCCCCCTTAAAAATCCCCCTGCTCCTGAGTAGGGTTACTTTGAAAAGTGGGCCTCTTGCAACCCCGCGAGGGCATCCGCGCCAGCGGAAAGATTTCCCGCTCGAGGCGTTTGGAGCCTCTAAGGGGAATCTTCCGAGCGCACCCATTGTGGCGCACAAATAGGGGGACCGGGGTCTCCCCGGCGGGTTTTGCTTCCTTTTATCCGCATAAAAGGAAGTGCCGGGGGTGCAAGGGGCCGGCATGAGGGCCCCTCATTCCTGCGGGGTGCAGGGGGCGTGCAGCGCCCCATATAACCAATTCCAAGATGGAATCTTGCCTAGGCCAGGAGCTTGAGGGCGTGCAACCCCTCTATATCTCCCCTTGGCAGAACATCGCCACCGCCTGAGGCAGCAGCTGCCATTCGGCCTCTTCCATCACCCGGCGCTGAAGGATTTCCGGGGTGTCCCCCTCCCGGACCTCCACCGCCTTTTGCAGGATGATTTTGCCCGCGTCGGGGATTTCGTTGACAAAATGGACGGTGGCCCCGGTGACCTTCACCCCGTAGGCGAGGGCCGCCTCATGGACCTTGAGCCCATAGTATCCCGCCCCGCAGAAGGAAGGGATCAGGGATGGGTGAACGTTGATGATCTTCCGGTCGTAAGCCCGCACCACCCGCTCGCTCAAAATGCTCAGGTACCCGGCCAGGACGATAAGGCCGATGTCATGGGCCTCCAGCACATCCAGCAGGGCGTCGTCCAGCGCCTCTTGGGAGGGGTAATCCCGGCGGCGGAGGATGGCGGTCTCAATGCCGTTTTGCCGGGCCCGCTCCAGGGCGTAAGCGTTCTTGGAGGAGGAGACGCACAGGGTGATCTCC
>NZ_CABRJC010000027.1:0-14764 GCF_902471145.1 uncultured Merdimmobilis sp. | reverse complement strand
GCAGGGCAGTTTTGTCCCCCAGGAGCCCGCCCTCCTCTTTTACCGGTTTGAGCTGTCCACCGAGGACGGCTCCTTCCGCCTGCTGCCCGATGGGCAAAACCAGGGGATTCTCGCCCAAGAGGGGGATGCCCTCTGGCAGCTGACCGTTTACGACGGGGCCATGTCCACCCCGGCCCCCCTCCAAAAAGGGGTGCTGTACCAGATTTTCCCCGACCGCTTTTGCAGCAGCGGGTCGACTAAGGAGAATGTCCCCGCTGACCGGAAATTCCATGGGGACTGGCTGGAATTCCCCCAGTACCTGCCTGACCCAGATGGGGAATACCGCAACAACGACTACTACGGCGGGGATTTAAAGGGCATCCGGGAAAAGCTGCCCTACCTCTCCTCTTTGGGGGTGACTGCCCTCTACCTCAACCCGGTGTTTGAAGCCCACTCCAACCACCGGTACAACACCGCCGACTACACCAAAATCGACCCCATGCTGGGCACCCAAGAGGACTTTTCCCTCCTGTGCCAAGAGGCAAAGGCCCTGGGCATGGCCGTGTTCTTAGACGGGGTGTTCAGCCACACCGGCAGCGACAGCATCTACTTCAACCGGGAGGGCCGGTATGGGGAGGGCGGCGCCTACCGCGATCCCCAAAGCCCCTACCGGGAATGGTACCGCTTCCGGCAGGACGGCAGCTACCAAAGTTGGTGGAACTTCGATTCCCTACCCGAAGTGGAGGAGGAGAACCCCTCCTACCAGGCGTTTATCCTAGATGTGGTGGAGCGCTGGCTGGGGCTGGGGGCCTCCGGTTTCCGGCTGGATGTAGCTGACGAACTGCCCGATTCCTTCCTGGACCGGCTGCGGGAACGGGTCAAAGCCGTCTCCCCAGAGGCCGCCCTTTTGGGGGAGGTGTGGGAAGACGCTTCCAACAAGGTCAGCTACGGCCAGCGCAGGCGGTATCTCTTAGGGCGGCAGCTGGACAGCGTGATGAACTACCCTTTCCAAAGCGCCATTCTGAATTTTGTCCGGTTCGGCGGCGGAGAAGGCCTCCTCCAGGGGATTTTGACGGTACTGGAACACTATCCCGCCCCGGTGATCCGAGGGTTAATGAACACCCTCTCCACCCACGACACCCCTCGGGCCATCTCCCTGTTGGCCGGGGTGAACCCAGAAGGGCACGACCGGGTGTGGCAGGCAAACCACCACTTCCTCTCCCTGGAGGAGTACGCAGCGGGCAAGCGCCGACTGTGCTTGGCCAGCGCCATCCAATACACCCTGCCCGGAATCCCCTGCCTCTATTATGGGGACGAAGCCGGACTTTCCGGCCTGAAGGACCCTTTTAACCGCACCACCTACCCCTGGGGGCTGGAGGACACCGGCCTACTCGCCCACTACCGGCGGCTGGGGCAACTGCGCCGCCACCCTGCCCTGGCAGAAAATGGCTCCTTTGTCCCCCTGTTCGCCTCCCGGGAAGGCTGCGCCTATCTGCGCCAGGCTGGGGAACACCGGGTGATCCTCTCGGTCAACCGGGGCAGCGTCCCCTTGGCCATCCCCCTGCCCGCCCAGTTGCGGGATGGATGCGAGCTGTTTGCCGGCCCAGCGGGAAAGGAGCTCCCTGGGGAATCCTTCCAAATCCTTGCCACACCGGAAGAACACTGATCCCGGCGCCATCCCCTGAAACAGCACCGCCGCTGGGCCTAGGCCCATTTCCTTCTGGGGGGCTCCCCCTTTAAAGGCTGTGAATTTTTGGTTGTTTTTGACCGTCTTCGGTGGTATACTCATAAAAATGAAATCCAATTGCCGGCGCGGCACCTGCCGCGCTTTTCCATACATCTTGGGAAGGAGACCTGTTTGTGAGAGAGTTTTTAAAGAGAAGCTGGGCCACCATCGACCTGGACGCCATCGGCCGGAATATCGCCGCCGTCCGCGCCCGTCTGGCCCCTGGATGCCGCCTGATGGCGGTGGTCAAGGCCGATGCCTACGGCCACGGGGACCGGTTTGTCGCCACTGCCATGGCCCGTGCAGGGGTGGATTGGTTTGGCGTCTCCAACATCGACGAGGCCGTCAGCCTTCGCCGCCACGGCATCTGCCACCCCACCTTGATCTTTGGGCCCACCCCGGTGCAGATGGCCGGTCTTCTCTCCCGCTACAACATCACCCAGATGATCCCCTCCCTGGAATACGCCCGCTCCCTCCAGGAGATCGCCCAGGCCAGTGAGGACGTGCTGGAAGTCCACATCAAACTTGACACCGGCATGTCCCGGCTGGGATTCCTCGCCTACGGGGAGGATTTGAACCGCTCGCTGGATGAAATTGGGGAGATCGCCAAAATGCCCAATCTCTCCATCACTGGCACCTTTACCCACTTTGCGGTGGCCGATGAGGATGACCCGGAATCGGTTGCCTTTACCAAGCTCCAATTCCAGCGGTTCCAGGAAGCCCTCTCCCAGTTGGAGGAGCGGGGCATCCCCACCGGCATCCGCCACTGCTGCAACAGCGCCGGAGTGATCAATTACCCGGAAATGCACCTGGATATGGTGCGGCCCGGGGTGATTCTCTACGGCCTTTCCCCCAGCGCCGACTGCCAAGGCAGGATGCCCCTTTCCCCGGCCATGTCCCTCTACTCCACCTTGACTTTGGTCAAAACGGTGGCGGCGGGCACCACCCTCAGCTATGGCCGGATCTTCACCGCCCCCCACAAGATGCGGGTGGGCACCGTCTCCATCGGCTATGCCGATGGGTTTGAGCGGAACCTCTCCGGCAAGGCGAAAGTGCTGATCCGGGGGAAATTTGCCCCGGTGATCGGCCGGGTCTGCATGGACCAACTGATGGTGGATCTGACCGATATCCCCGACGCCCAGGAGCTGGATTTGGTCACGGTGGTGGGCCAGGACGGGGAGAATGCCATCTCCTTCGACGACTTCGCCGCCCTGAGCGATACCGTCAATTATGAAAAGATCTGTCTGGTGGGCAAACGGGTCCCCCGGGTGTACCGCAAAGGCGGGATGGACATCGGCGTGGCCGAATACCTAAAAAAGGATTTTGACCTATAGTCCAAATCTCTTGGGGCTTCCAGCCCCCGCACCCCAAGCCTAGGCAAGATTTCATCTTGGAATTGGTTTTATGGGGCGCTGCACGCCCCCAAACCCCCGTGGTTCCTTTCTGACGAGAGAAAGGAACCAAAGCTCGCCGGGGAGACCCCGGTCCCCCTGCTTCGCCACAATGGGTACGCTCGGAAGATTTCCCTTAGAGGCTCTCCACGCCTCAAGCAGGAAATCTTTCCGCTGACGCGGATGCCCTCGCGGGGCTGCAAGAAGCCCACTTTTCAAAACAACCTCACCTAGGCAGAGGGGGATTTTTAAGGGGGAATAGGCTTTTCCTGTGTCGCGAGTTTGCCTATTCCCCCTTAAATGTGCTTTTTGCCACCCTTTTTTCACATAAAAAAGGGTGCGCGGGGTGCAGGGGTGCGCAACGCCCTGCTAGACCAGTTTCAAGTTAGAATCTTGATAAAGCCCTCCTGGCCGGGGGTTTAAGGGGCCGGCACGAGGGCCCCTTACAACTAGGGGTTGGGGGCCGGCAGCCCTATCCATAAAAAAACCAGCCTCTTTTAGGCTGGCTTTTTTTGATTACAGCAAAATCTCTTTTAGGCTGCGCTTGGGCACGTGGTGTACCCCAGCTTCATCCCGGTAATAGGCGGTTTTGCCGTCCTGCATCTCCTCCAGTACCACCGTTTCATCCGGCTTGCCCAGGCAGATGCACAAAGAGGGAAGGATTTCCTCCCCAAGGCCCAGCGCCTCCCGGATGGCCTCCGGCTGGAAGTTGCCCACCATACAGCCCCCCAGGCCCTGCTCCGCGGCGCAGAGAAGGATGGTCTGGGCGGCGATGCCCACATCTTTCAAAAACGGGGTGGGGTTCTTGGCGATGGCGGTGTCGATGCACACCACGATAAACGCGGCGGGGTGATGCCCCTTTGGCGGGAGCACCAAAGGGCGCAGGGCGGCGGCCAAGGTGGTGCGCTCCACCAGGGATTCCACCTGGGCGGGGTCGCTGACCAGCTTGAATTTGATGGCCTGCAAATTGGTGGTGGAAGGGGTCAGGCGGGCGGCGTCTGCAAATTCCAGCAGCTGTTCTTGGGTGATTTTCACCGCAGGGTCGAAGCTACGGTAGCTGCGGCTTTGTTTGACCAGGTCTTTGAGCATAGTTGCTTCCTCCTATTCGTGTCGCATTTCAGTGCTGTTTTTATGATACCATAAAATCTATAAATCCCGAAAAAACTCGTCAAAGGTGTCCACATGGTAGATTTCTTTAAGCGCCAACAGCACGCTAACTCGAATGCTGTAACTACCTGATTCCATCAGCGAAATAATTTCCCGGCTGGTGGAAAGCCCCATAAGATCCAATTTGGCGGAAACCTGTTCCTGCGATAATTTGGCGTTTTTGCGGAGCCGTTTCAAGTTTGCCCCGATAGAAATATCCTGTTTAATCTTGTCTGTCATGGAGCCCCCTCCGATTTTTTGTAATATATACGTTACACTATTGATTTTACCCAATTGTCGGTGGTAAAATTGTAATGTATACATTACAAAACCAAAATGGAGGAAAATTTTATGGATGAAGAAACGCGGAAAAACATGGAAAAATCGTTGCAAGAGCTGAAAGACCTCTCCCCGGGGGCCTTCCAAGCCTTCTGCTGGGTGATCACCCACTGGGAGCTTGCGGAGGAAATGGTGCGGGACGAACCGCCCGTCACCGATGGGGACATCGAAGCCCTCGCCCGCCGGGCGGTGGAGGAAGGGGATTATTCCCCCTTGTCCCTGGCCCTCTTCAAGCGGATGCTCGACGGCCTGCCGAAGGATTTGCAATAGCCCCCCGGTTCCCTCTTGCTTTTTTCCCAAGACCTGGTATGATAGAAATATATCAATATCATACAAACCTGAAAAAGGAGTGGAACCTACTATGGCATTTCGTGAAATTACCCCCTATGAGCTGGAAGGCAACCTCTTTAAAATGATCGCCAAGGATTGGGCCCTCATCACCGCCGAGGCGGACGGCAAAGCCAACGCCATGACCATCAGCTGGGGCGGTTTCGGCCAGCTGTGGAACGAGCTGGTGGCCTTCACCTTTGTCCGCCCCCAGCGGTACACCTATGGGCTGACCGAAGCCTCTGACGTCTATTCGGTCTCCTTCTACGAGGAGAAGTACCGCAAAGAGCTGGGTTATTTCGGCTCCGCCTCCGGCCGGGATGAGGACAAATTCCAAAAGACCGGCTTCCACCTGGCCCATGAGGACGGCGTCCCCTACCCGGAAGAGGCCAAGGTGGTGCTGCTCTGCCAGAAATTGTATGCCCACACCCTCACCGAAGAGGAGTTCCTCTGCAAAGAAGTGATGGAAAAATCCTACCCGGAGCGGGATTTCCACAAGATGTATGTGGGCAAAATCCTCAAAGTCCTGGTGCGGGAGTAATTTCCCTTGTCATCCCCAACCCATGTCAGGAGGACGTCTATGAAACGATCGGAAGGCGCCTGCCTCATCTGTGGGGCGCCCCTTGTGTATTTCCAGGAGGCCCGGGAGATGGAGTGCTCCCTCTGCCACCGGAAATTCCCCTCCAACGCCCAGTGTGAGGAGGGCCACTTTATCTGTGACGAATGCCACAGCAAGCGGGGGATCGAGGTGGTGATGGAAGGCTGCCGGAAAACCCCATCCAAAAACCCCATCGCGATCCTCCAATCCCTGATGGAGGACCCCTTTGTCTACATGCACGGCCCGGAACACCATGTGATGGTGGGGGCCGCCCTGCTGGCCGCCTATCGCAATGCCGGCGGGGAATTGGATTTGGAGCAAGCCCTCGCCGAGATGGCCCAGCGGGGGCAACAGGTGCCCGGCGGGGCCTGCGGGTTCTGGGGCTGCTGCGGCGCAGCGGTGAGCACCGGTATTTTTGTCAGCATTGTCACCGGATCCAGCCCTCTTTCCGGCAAAAGCTGGGGCCTGTGCAACGAGATGACCTCCCGGGCCCTCGCCTCCCTGGCCGCGGTGGGCGGGCCCCGCTGCTGCAAGCGGAATTCCTTCCTCGCCACCATCGAGGCGGTGAAGTTTGCCCGGGAAAAGCTGGGTGTTTCCATGGAGCTGCCGGAGAAGATCCAGTGCGCCTTCTTCCCGGAAAACCAGCAGTGCCTGCGCAAGAAATGCCCGTTTAACCCTTTGCATCAGGGTTGATTCCAAGAAAAAACCCCCTGCGAAAAGAGAGATTTGCTCTTTTCGCAGGGGGTTATCGTTTTAATCCCGCTTTACCATGCCCTCCACCTTGTGAAGGAGCTTCATCTCTACCAAGGCGTCCACCAAGGTGCCTTCGGGGGTGTATTCCTCCGAGAAGATCTTCCCCTCCTCCCGGATTTCGCTGAGGAGATTGCCCTTGTCGTAGGGGATCAGCAGCTTCATCCGGCGCTGGGTTTGGGGCAGGAGCCGGGCGATCTTCTGCAATAGCTCTTCAAACCCATAGCCGGTGCGGGCGCTGATGGCCACCGTGGACTCCCCCAAGGTGAGGGGGAGCTGGGCCACCTTATCACACTTGTTGAGGACGGTGAGGACCGGCGTATCCGCCACCCCCAATTCCCCCAGCAGCTGCTGGGTCACCTCCACCTGCTCGGCCTTCTCCTCGCTGGAGATATCGCAGACGTTGAGGAGCAGATCCGCTTGGGCTGCTTCCTCCAAGGTGGATTTAAACGCCTCCACCAAATGGTGGGGCAGGCGGCGCACCAGCCCAACAGTGTCGATGAGCATGACGCTGCGGCCGTCGGGCAGCAGCAAGGCCCGGGCAGTGGGGTCCAGGGTGGCGAACAGCTTGTCCTCCGCCAGCACCCCCGCGTCAGTCAGGGCGTTGAGCAGGGTGGATTTCCCCACATTGGTGTACCCCACGATGGCCACGGTGGTGACACCGTCCTTTTTGCGGCGGGCCCGCAGGTTTTCCCGGTGGCGGGTCAGGCTTTCCAACCGTTCCTCCAGGGCGTGAATCCGGGCGCGGATGTGCCGCCGGTCGGTTTCCAGCTTGGTTTCGCCAGGGCCCCGGGTGCCGATGCCTCCCCCCTGCCGGGAGAGGATGTTGCCAAGACCGGCCAGCCGGGGCAACAAGTACCGCTGCTGGGCCAGTTCCACCTGGAGCTTTCCCTCGCCGGAGCGGGCCCGCTGGGCGAAGATGTCCAAGATCAGCATGGTGCGGTCCAGCACCGAGGTATCACAGGCGTCCTCGATGTTGCGCAGCTGGGCAGGGGTCAGCTCGTGGTCAAAGATCACCATGTCCGCCTGGGTGTTCTCGCAGAAGAGGGCCAGTTCCGCCAGCCGCCCGGAGCCGATGCAGGTGGCGACATCCATGTCGGTGCGCTTCTGCACCATCCGTCCGATGACCTGGGCTCCGGCGGTGGCCGCCAGCTCCTCCAGCTCATCCAGGGAGACATCGATGTCGTATTCCCCAGTGTCCACCGCCACCAGGACGGCAGTTTGCGGTTTTATCTCATTTTCGTACATTCTATTTCCTCCTGCGCCTGGCTGGCGCACTGTATTTCTATATTTCTTTGGAACCATTGTATCTTAGTTTTTCCAATTCCGCAACCGCAAACCCCTGTGGAGATAAAACAAAAACAGCCCCGCCGTCTTGGCAGGGCCGACCCCCTATGCGGGGATGTATTCCTCAATAATTTTTTTTGCCGCGTCGTTGTCCTGGTGCATCACCATGATGACGTAATCGCCCCTGGTGTAGATCTCCGCATCCTTGGAGATTTCATAGGCGCCCAAAATATCATACTTCTCAAATTCTTCGATACGGGCGTTTTTGACCGCCGCCAGGTCGTCCCACACATCGCTTTCCTTGCCCTCTGCCGGTTTGATAATAAAGGTGTCCGCCACCCCGAACCGCCCCAGGGAATAGCGGATGTTGTAGCTTTCTATATTCTCCAGGTTCATCTGGAAACGGTCGGTCACGTCTTCATCCTGGGCATCCACCAGGCCGCGCATCTCAATGGTCTCGTAGATTTTCTCAATGGCCCCTGCGGGATTGGCCTCCTGTGCGGGCTGGCTTTGGGTTGTGGCCGGGTCCCCGCTGGAGGCGCCGCAGCCGCCGATGACCAGGACGGCGAACACCATGGCTACAATTGATACAAACTGTTTCATTTGGATCCTCTTCATTCCTTTTTCCGTTTGGTTTTCACAGAAACGCGAAAACTGCCTGTCTTTGTAGTATATCCAGTTTTCCCGCCTCCTGTCAAGGATTCCCCATGCCCCTGCCCCTATTTTTAGAAAAAAAGCAGGGAAAACCTGGCGTTTTGTAGGTTCTCCTCCCTTTTTGTCCCATTCGCCATCCATTCCCCTGCAATGAAAAAGAACAAGCGTCTGCGGCGACGCCTGTTCTTTTCCACAGTTTGAGGTGTGTTTTTCTGAGGAGGGTAGAGCATACCCGCAAACGCTGCGGCTGCGCCTGTTGATCGGGTATGTTTTTATTATACTCACCGGTCGAAATTGTTTGTTAAACCCCTGTGAATAAAGATTAAACTTAAATGGCATCATTTGTTAAAAACATATGTTTGAAATTTGCAGTAAAGTTTGGTATACTGTTGGTAACCAGAACAAAAGCCACCCACCAAAGGAGGTTCCCACCATGGATCAGCTCAATTCCAAGGAAGCCTTGGTTCTTCGTTATATCACCGATCGGATCAATGACGGCGTCCCCCCCACTGTCCGGGAAATCTGCAGCGAACTCTCCATCAAATCCACTTCCACCGCCCACAAATACCTGCGCTCCCTGGAGGCGAAAGGCTATATCTTAATGGGAGACCGGACCAACCGCTCCATCCGCCTCAATGTGGAAAAAACCGTCAGTGTCCCCCTCATCGGCACCGTGGCGGCTGGGCAGCCCATCCTCGCCATTGAAGAGGTGGAGGACTACATCCCCTACCGGGTGCGCCGGGGCATGGGCAAAGACCTGTTCGCCCTGCGGGTCAAGGGGGAGAGCATGGTGAATGCCGCCATTCTGGATGGGGACATCATCATCGCCCGCCGGACCCCGGTCGCCGCAAACGGCGAGATCGTGGTCGCTTTGGTGGGGGATGAGGCCACCGTCAAAACCTTCTACAAGGAGAACGGCCACTTCCGCCTCCAGCCGGAAAACGACACCATGGACCCCATCATCGTGGAGGAGGTCGCCATTTTAGGCAAGGTGATTTCGGTCCTGCGCTTTTTTGAATAGGTATTCATACCGCTTGTCAGACGCTGCCAAACCCCAAATTTGGCGGCGTTTTTTGGTTTGGCCTGCCATAAAATGTCATATAATAGACAAAAAACGGCTCCTCTGGCCCTGTTTGGTTAAAGATAACATAGAAATTGAAAAAACAGTGGCACATCGTACAAAAATGGTTTATAATAAGCAAGGTAAAAAAGGCCCGGCGGGGAGAAGAACCCTCTGGGGATTCGACTGACATTTCGTTGCAGCTCTGCAACTTTTGGGGAGGTTCCAATTTTGATTCGAGAAGATTTACGCAACATAGCTATCATCGCCCACGTTGACCACGGCAAAACCACTTTGGTCGACGAGATGCTCAAACAGGGCGGCGCATTCCGGGAAAACCAAGCTGTGGCCGACCGGGTCATGGACAGCGGCGACCTGGAGCGGGAGAGGGGCATCACCATCCTGGCCAAAAACACCTCCGCCGTTTGGAATGGCGTTAAAATCAACATTATAGACACCCCCGGACACGCCGACTTCGGCGGCGAGGTGGAGCGGGTGCTGAAGATGGTCAACGGCGTTGTCCTGCTGGTGGACGCCGCCGAAGGCCCCATGCCCCAGACCCGATTTGTGCTTCAGAAGGCCCTGGAACTGGGCCACCGGGTCATTGTGGTGGTCAACAAGGTGGACAAGCCTGACGCCCGCCCCTATGAAGTGGTGGACGAGTGCCTGGAACTCCTCCTGGACCTGGACGCCTCCGAGGAGCAGCTGGACAGCCCCATCATCTTCTGCTCCGGCCGCAACGGCACTGCCGGCGTCTCCCCGGATAACCTGGGCAGCGACCTCTCGGTTCTGTTTGAAAAAATCCTGGAGCAGATCCCCGCTCCCGAAGGGGATATCGAAGGCCCCGCCCAGGTGCTGGTCTCCTCCATCGACTACAACGATTTTGTGGGCCGTATCGCCATCGGCCGGGTAGAACGGGGCGTGCTGCGCCAGAACCAGGACGTCATGGTCTGCGATTGGCACAACTCCATCCAGCCTTACCGGGGCAAAATCACCGCCATATACCAGATCGAAGGGCTGAAACGTGTCCCCTGTGAGGAAGCCAAGATGGGGGACATCATCTGCTTCTCCGGCATCACCGACATCACCATCGGCAACACCATCTGCGACTTGGCCGATGTCTCCCCCCTGCCCTTTGTCAAAATCAGCGAACCCACTGTGGAGATGACCTTCTCGGTCAACAACAGCCCCTTCGCCGGCCGGGAAGGCAAGTTCGTCACCTCTCGCCAGCTGCGTGACCGGCTGTTTAAAGAGCTGCTCAAGGACGTCTCCCTCCGGGTGGAGGAGACCGATTCCTCCGACAGCTTCCGGGTCTGCGGCCGGGGCGAGATGCACCTTTCCATCCTAATCGAAACCATGCGCCGGGAAGGCTTTGAGTTCCAGGTCTCCACCCCTCACGTCCTGTTCCAGACCGATGAGAACGGCACCAAGCTGGAGCCCATCGAGCGGCTGCTGGTGGATGTGCCCGAGGAGTACATGGGCTCGGTCATGGAGAAGATGGGCGCCCGCAAAGGCGAACTAGTCCACATGGCCCCCTCCGGCTCCCGGATGCGGATTGAATTTTTAGTCCCCTCCCGCGGCCTGTTCGGCTACAAGAGCGAGTTCTTGACCGATACCCGGGGCGAGGGCATCATGAACGCGGTGTTTGACGGCTACCAGCCCTACAAGGGGGAAATTGACCGCCGCACCGTCGGTTCCCTCATCGCCTTTGAGACCGGCGAATCCATCACCTACGGCCTTTACAACGCCCAGGAGCGGGGCACCCTGTTCATCGGCCCCGGCGTGCCGGTTTATGAAGGGATGATTGTGGGCTGCTCCCCCAAATCGGAGGACCTAGCGGTCAACGTCTGCAAAAAGAAACATGTCAGCAACATGCGGGCCTCTGGTTCGGATGAGGCACTGCGCCTGGTGCCCTACCGCCGGATGAGCTTAGAGGAATGCTTAGAGTTCCTGGGCGAGGATGAACTGCTGGAAGTCACCCCCAAGAACCTGCGGCTGCGCAAACGCATCCTGAACAACAGCGACCGGATGAAGAACATCTTCAAAGGCAAATAAACAATAAAAAATGCCCCTCCCGAAGATTCGGGAGGGGCATTTTTTATTGGAATTGCAGGGTTACCAAGCGGCAACTACGCCGTCGGCACGGGGTTCGGTGGCGCCCACCAGGACCCCTTCGTCGTTGCGCCAGATGATCTCGCCGCGACCGAAGGAGGTTTCCTCCGCCTGGACCTTCACATCGTGGCCCCGACGGATCAACTCTTTGGTGATCGCCTCGGGGAAGTTCTGCTCCACGTGGATCTCCTTGCCGCCGACCCACTGCCAACGGGGGGCATCCAGGGCATCCTGGGGGTTCATCAGGAAGTCCACCGTGTCGGTGACCACCTGCAGGTGGCCCTGGGGCTGCATAAAGCCGCCCATGACCCCGAAGGGGCCTACCGCCTTGCCGTCCTTGGTCAGGAAGCCAGGGATGATGGTGTGGTAGGGCTTTTTGCCGGGGGCCAGGCAGTTGAAGTGGTTCTCATCCAGGGTGAAGTTGTTGCCCCGGTCGTTGAGGGCGATGCCGGTGCCGGGCACAACCACGCCAGAGCCGAAGCCCCGGTAGTTGCTCTGGATGTAAGAGACCATGTTGCCCTCGCCGTCGGCGGTGCACAGGTAGACAGTGCCGCCACAGTGGGGGTCGCCGTGCTCGGGCAGAAGGGCGGTGTCGCTGATCAGCTCCCGGCGTTTGGCCGCGTACTCCTTGGAGAGCAACTCGGCGGGGGTGACGCCCATGTACCGAGGATCGGTGACATAGTGCATACCGTCTACAAAGGCCAGCTTCATGGCCTCGATCATCTTGTGGGTGGCGTCTCCCCGGTCATAGCCGCTGATATCCATCCCCTCCAGGATGTTGAGGGCCATCAGAGCGACGATTCCATGGCCGTTCGGGGGGATCTCCCACACATCGTAGCCTTTATAATTGGTGGTGATGGGTTCCACCCATTCGGCGCGGTAGGCCTCTAGGTCGGATTTGCGCAGGTAGCCGCCAGTCTCCCGGGAGAAGGCGTCGATCTTGTCGGCCAGGGCGCCCCGGTAGAAGGACTCGGCATTGGTGCGGCCGATCTCCCGCAGGGTATCGGCGTGGCCCTGGGAGACAAACACATCGCCCGGTTCAGGGGCTTTGCCGTCTTTGATAAAGGTGTCAAACCAGCCTTTGTGGCAGGGCTGATCCCCGAAGATGGGGGTGAATTTTTGCAAGGCGCCTTTCCAGGCATAGGAGACGGTAGGGGCGACAGCGTGGCCTTCTTCCGCATACCGGGCAGCGGGCTCCAACACCTGGGAGAGGGGAAGCTTGCCGAACCGCTTGGAGAGTTCTGCCCAGCCAGAGGGGGTGCCGGGGACGTTGACTGGGGTCCAACCGTACATGGGGACCTCTTTCAGCCCCTGCTCCCGCAGGGCTTCGGCACTGATTCCCATAGGGGCGGGGCCGCTGCCGTTGAGGCCGAACAACTTGTTCTCATCCTTCATCCAAACCAGGGCAAAGCAGTCGCTCCCAATGCCGTTGGCGGTGGGCTCCACCACGGTCAGGCAGGCTGCGGTGGCGATGGCGGCGTCTACGGCGTTGCCGCCCGCTTTGATGATATCTAGCCCCGCCTGAGCGGCCAGAGGCTGGGCGGTGCAGACCATGCCCTTGGTGCCGTAGGTCAGTTTCCGGCGGGAAGCGTATTGGTATTTCTGGGGATCAAACTGAAATTCCAATTGAGTCACTCCTTCTTTTTGGCTTTTTATGGATATATAATTAATTGTACACGAGTTTGATCCAGTTGTAAAGGAAGGAGACTGCCAATCCTTTGCCGTGGAATTTTTGCAAAAACAATAAAAATTGTCCCTTTTTGTCCCCAAACTCCTTTTTTAAGCGCTCCCCTATCCCCACCAGAATATTTTTCCGCCTCTATTCCAAGTGCAGTTGAGCTATGCCGCAGGCCTTTTCCCAGGATTGTTCCCCCTATTCTTTGGCCGGCTTGGATAATCATACAAACACCAGCAGCGCATGCGAATCCCTGCCCGGCATCGTGGTTTTCACCCCCCACACGCGCCGACTATATCTTTACTGGTTGGATCATTCCCGGATGAGGCCATCATCCTCCACCAGCTGCAAAGAAAGACCGCGCCATGTAACGCGGCGCGGTCTTTCTATCATTTTTGGCCTATCCCACCAACCGGATCAACAGCTGGAAGCAGACGAACAAGATCGGTTGGTGCAACAGATAGATGAGTATGGCATGCCGCCCCACCCAGGTGAGGGCGCGGCTGCGGGTGGGGTAACACCAGGACGGGGCCCTGCTATCCCGCAACGGGATGCCCACATAGGAACCGGCCAAAAAGACAAAGATCCAGGGTAAGAGCGGGTAGTAATCGGCGCTGAAAAAGCCCGGGGCACAGAAACCCAGTGGAAACAGCCACCCTATTGTGTAAAGCCTTTGGGGCAAGGCAATCTCCCACAAGCCTGGGAAGCCCAGTACGCCCCATTCCACTCCATAGAAGAGAAGGAATAAGCCAGCGCACAAACCGACTCCTAGGCCGGTTGGAACCCGGCTGAGAAGGGGATCCAGCAAAGCGAACAGCAGCATAGCCGAACCCATAAAATGAAGGATGCCAAACCAAATCTGCTGGGAGGGCATCACCAGCAGGGTGCCCACCGTCAGCGCCAAAGCGGCCAACAGGGTCAATCCTCCCCGCTTCCAGTTGCTGCGGGAAAACCGGCAGGTGATCCCGGCGATGAACATAAAGGTAGCTGCCACCAAGGTGCGGGCAAAGCTGGTCACCCCCCAGCGAAACATAGGGACATCAAGGCCAAAGATGTCCACCAAGTCATACAGGGCATGGTATCCCACCATCAGCACTACGCACAATCCGCGGATATCATCCAAAATGCCCACCCGGCGAAATCCCTCTTTCATAAATATCTCCTCCCCATGCCAATCGGTTGTTAATCTCTCCAAAAAACAGTATAATACTAGTAAGAGCCAAATTGGAGGTGTCCCTATGGAACTTGTGGTAAAAAAACCTACCGTCCCCGAAGTGTATGAATTGACCGACTGGCCAGTTTGGGAAAGCGAACCTGCGGAGTTTGACCGCTATTATGACAAAACCGAGGTGGCCCTTTTTACCCATGGCAGTGTGGATGTTACCTTTGATGGCCGCACCGTCAATATTGGGGCCGGCGACCTAGTTACCTTCCCCAAGGGAATGCACTGTACCTGGAGAATTTTGCAGACTGTGCGCAAGCATTTTCAAACCGTTGATGAATAAATCGGATATTCTGGTAAAACAAAAGCCACCGTAAACACGGTGGCTTTTTGGCTCCCCCTGTTGGGCTCGAACCAACGACCCTGCGGTTAACAGCCGCATGCTCTACCGACTGAGCTAAGGAGGAATATCTAGTCAACACAAATTATTATATCCAAACCTCCGTTGAATGTCAAGGATTTTTTTCAATTTTTATCAATACAAAAGAAAAAAGGGCT
>NZ_CABRJC010000026.1:0-22769 GCF_902471145.1 uncultured Merdimmobilis sp. | reverse complement strand
GCTGTTCGGCCTGATCTTCGCCCGGATCGGCTTCCTGGAGAAAGACTCCCTGGCCAAATCCCATTCCGGCGGCTTGGGCAACCTGGCTTTGATGATTATGCTGCCCGGTTCCTTGGCTTCTGTCACCCCCTCTGGTTTGATGGAAATGATCTTCCCCCTGTTCGGCATGCTGGCCATGTCTACTGTTGGCATCGTCTTCATCGCTGTTATCGTTGGTAAAGCGGTCGGTTACTCCCCCTACATCTCTGCCGCCATCGCCTGTACCTGTATGATCGGCTACCCTGGCACTGAGATCCTGACCAATGAGGTGGTCAACTCCTACACCGACATCACCCCCGAACAGCGGGAGAGAATGAGCGCTTACCTGATGCCCAAGATCATCGTCGGCGGTTTTGCCACCGTTACCGTGGCTTCCGTTATCTTCGCCGGCATCATCTGCCCCATGATTTTCGCATAATTCATCCATACTGTATATTGAGATTGACCGAAAAAAGGTACAGAGATACATAGATGTACTTTGAAACAGAAAGGGTGTACATGAATGGCTAAAACAGCTGTAAAATGTTCCAAAATGTTCGATTCCACCACCGGCACAGTGCTCCATGACCAGGTGATTTTTGTTGAAGACAACAAGATTGCCGACGTCGTCCCGGCGTCCCAGGCGGGTTCGCTGGAAGGGTGCGAAGTCATCGACCTGACCGGTAAATTCGTTACCCCTGGACTGATTGACTGCCATGTGCATCTCGGGAGCAACGGTGAGGGCAACTCCTCCGCCCAGCGGCCCTACCAAACGGTTGGCGATGTGACGCTTAACTGCCTCAAACACGCCCGTCTGGATCTGATGGCCGGATTCACCACCTTGCGCAGCTGCGGCGACATGGGATATGCCGCCATCGCTGTCCGGGATGCCATCAACAAAGGGAAGCAGTGGGGTCCCCGTATCATGGCTCCCGGTTCCCCCATCAGCACCACCGGCGGCCATGCGGACAGCCACTATAACCCCTATATCTCCGAATCCATTCAGCCCGGCGCTGTAGGCGACGGCCCCGATGAACTGAAAAAATGCGTCCGCATGAACATCAAACACGGCGCGGACTGCATTAAATTCATGGCCACCGGCGGCGTCATGAGCCGCGGCACCACTGTGGGTGCCCAGCAGATGACCTATGAAGAGATGAAGGCCATCTGCGACACCGCTAAGATGTACGGCCTGATCACCGCCACCCATGCCCATGGGACCAGCGGCATCAAGGACGCCATTCGTGCGGGGGTCACCTCGGTGGAGCATGGCATGATGATGGATGAAGAGTGCATCCGGCTGATGAAGGAACATGGGACCACTTTGGTTCCCACCATCATCGCTGCGGAGCGCATCATCGTCAAAGGCGCGGAAATCGGCACCCCCGATTGGGCCATCGCCAAGGCGAAACAGGTGTATGCCCGGGCGAAATGGGGTTTCCAGCGCTGCATGGAGGAGGGGATTCCGATCGCCTTCGGCACCGACTCTGCGACACCGTACAACTTCCATGGCAAACAGGCGTATGAGTTCGAACTGATGATGGGCTGGGGTATGACAGCGCTGCAGGCGCTGACTGCCGCCACCAAAACTGCATCCGAGCTGATTCGCAAGAACGATACCATCGGCTCCCTGGAGAAAGGCAAATTTGCGGACATCGCTGCCTTTGACGGGGATCCCACCGAGGATATCAAAGCCATGACCCGTTGCTGCTTCGTCATGAAAGACGGCGTGGTTTACAAGGGCTAGTTTGTACCGAAAGGTGTATCAAAGAGAGGAGTGTCATCATGTCCAAAAAAGCGTTACAGTGTTCCAAGATGTTTGATTCCGTCAACGGCACCGTTGCCCGCGACGTTGTGATTTTTGTAGAGGGCGACCGAATCACCTCGGTTGAGCCCGCCGCCACCGCCAAACTGGATGGGTGTGAGGTCATCGACCTGACCGGCAAGTTTGTCACCCCTGGCCTCATCGACTGCCACATGCACATCGGCATGAACGGCGCAGGCAGCAGCCTGGGCACCAAGCCCTACACCTCACTGGGGGATGCGACCATGGAGGGGCTCACCAATGTGTACAGCGACCTGATGGCCGGATTCACCTCGGTCCGCACCTGCGGCGACATGGGCTACAGCGATGTGGCTATCCGCAACGCCATCAACCGGGGCGATTTCGCCGGTCCCCGCATGATGGTGGCAGGTTCCAACCTGTCTTCCACTGGCGGCCATTCCGACACCCATTACAACCCATACCTCCATGAGGTGGAAGTCCACTCCGGCGTCGCCGGCGATGGTCCCACCGAGATGGTTAAACTGGTGCGGACCAACATCAAACACGGTGTGGACTTCATCAAGTTTATGGCCACCGGCGGCGTCATGAGCCTGGGCACCACCGTGGGCGCACAGCAGATGAGCTATGAAGAGATGAAAGCCATCTGTGACACCGCTAAAATGTACGGCATGATCACCGCTACCCACGCTCACGGCACCAGCGGCATCAAAGATGCCATCCGGGCTGGCGTCACCTCGGTGGAGCACGGCATGATGATGGACGAAGAGGGCATCCAGCTGATGAAGGAACACGGAACCACTTTGGTTCCCACCATCATCGCCGCCGAGCGGATCATTGTCAAGGGCAAAGAGGCAGGCACCCCCGATTGGGCCATCGCCAAGGCCAAACAGGTATATGACCGTGCCCATTGGGGTTTCACCCGCTGCATGGAAGAGGGCATCCCGATCGCCTTCGGCACCGACTCCGGCACGCCCTACAACTTCCACGGCAAACAGGCCTATGAGTTTGAGCTGATGGTGGGTTGGGGGATGACTCCCCTTCAGGCGCTGACCGCCGCCACCAAGACCGCTTCAGAGCTGCTCCGCAAGCAGGATGAGGTCGGTTCCATCGAGGCCGGCAAATACGCCGACGTAGTCGCTTTTGACGGCGATCCCACAGAAGACATCAAAGTTATGACCAACTGCACCTTTGTCATGAAGGGCGGAGAGGTTTACAAAGCGTAACAATTGAATCCCTGTTAAAAATCCCCCCAGCTAACTAGCTGGGGGGATTTTGTTTGCCTATCGTCTTTTTATCCCCCTAGAGACAACAAATGCCCGGCGCTCCTCTTTGGTGTACTGCGTTGCGGGGTAAAGGAGGTCTGCCATCTGGTCGATCTGTTCCTTTGAGTACAGGTTTTCCGACGCCGCTGCCCGCAGATCCTCCACCTGGCACGGGTAGAGGATGGCGTGGGGGAAGGTCAGGGTGGGGCAGTCGTAGAAGCAGTCAATCCCACTTTCATAGTTGGCCATAAAAATAGCGTTTGTGTAGGTTGTGCTGTCTGCTAAACTGCTTATTGAAGAGCCAATATGGCTGTTTATATAATTTTGCAGCACAAAAATATGAGTTTCATTCTGCATAATGGGATTTCCCATAGGATTCTCACATCCCGGCAGGATCTGGACCCATTTCGGATCAGAGAGGTTGCCGCGCAGCCGGCCGCCTCGATTCTTGCTTTCCACCACCATGATGCGCCCAGGGGTGAGACAGATCAAATCGATTTCGGAGAAATCGCCGTTTTCACGGGGGATGATGGCGTTCATCAAAACCCGATTGTAAACGGGAAGGTCTGAAAAATACAGGTAGGCGAGGAACTCCCCACAAAGTCCTTTATCTGCGACCATCTCGTGGAACGGGATGTGGGTCTGCCTGTAGTATTCTGTGTCCTTATAATGAAGGACCTTCCACAGCTTTTTTCTGTCATATAAATACAGAAGGGGGGCCAGGGCCATAAACGCAAGGAGCAGGATGTAAAACACAACATCCAAAACCGCCAGCAACCCTTTTTCTCGCCAGGCCGTCTGTAGATACGGCCCAAACAGCAGCCCAAAAAGGAATGTCGAGACGCCGATGCAGAACATCGGAAAGAGTTGATATATTTTGAGGGCGTCGATGTGAAAAGCTCTGTTTAGCGAGTCTTTTTCTGATTTTTGGACAACGCCGCGGCGGAACAGCCCTCCTGCAAGATAGCGGCAGGAATAGCAGGATAAAAGCACGGCTGCCGTGCATAGCAGGGTCCAGCGCGACACTGCAAATATGGCTGCCAATACAGCTATTGCCTTTATAAAAGGAAAATTTCGCGCTGCTTCTGTGCGGGTGCTTGCATTCATTTCTCTCCTCCTCCCCCTGACCGATTTCTGCATCGAAGGATCTTTTTCAGGGATTTTTCTGTTGTTTTTTTGTCTGTCTGCTATTTGGCTAGTTATTCCTGCCAATTGGTGTGGAAATCCCCCTCCCGGTCTGTCCGGCGGTAGGTGTGGGCGCCGAAGCAGTCCCGCAGTCCCTGGATCAGGCCCACCGGCATGGGGTCGGTGTGGCAGCTGTCATAATAGGTGAGGGTGGAGGAAAGAGCGGGGACCGCCAGACCGTGGATGATGCAGCGGCCCACAATCTCCCGCCAATCAGCTTCTTTTTGGGCGAGGGCGGGGGCGAATTCTTTGGATAGAACCAGATTGGGGCAATCTTGAGGGCGGTGGAACGCCTTGGCGATGGGCTCTAAGAGATCCGACCGGATGATGCAGCCGCCTCGCCACAGGTTGGCGGCGTTCTCCAGGTTGATGTTCCAGCCAAAGTCCGCGGAAGCCTTGCGGATGATCTCCATCCCCTGGGCATAGCAGCAGACCATGGCGCAGTATAGGGCATTTTCCAGCTTTCCGCCTATGTTTTCCACCGAAAATACCTTGCGCACCGGGGAGAGCTCCCCGATCTTTCTGCCCAGGGATCGGGTGGCTTTCTCTTGGGAGAAGAACCGGGCGTACACCGCCTCCGCGATGGTGGGGGCATACACCCCCCGGGTGATGGATTCCATCATGGTCCAGCTTCCGGTGCCCTTCTGCTGGGCGCTGTCCAGGATTTTGGGCAGGAGGAACTGCCCATCCTCATCCCGCTTGCGGAGCACATCGATGGAGATGTCGATGAGGTAGGAGCGAAGAGGCCCGTCTTTCCACCCGGCAAAGATGGCGGCGATCTCCTCTTGGGGGAGGCCCATCCCTTGGGAGAGGATGTGGTAGGTGTCGGCCAGCAGCTGCAAAATAGCGTATTCGATGCCGTTGTGGACCATTTTTACATAATGGCCGGCGCCAGCCTGCCCCACATATTCGCAGCAGGGCTCTCCATCCACCTGGGCGGCGATGGACTGCAAAATCTCCCGGCAGCGGATCCAGCCTTCGTAGTTCCCTCCGACCATCATGCTGGGGCCGTACAGCGCCCCCAGCTCCCCGCCGGAGACCCCCACCCCCAGGTATTGGATCCCCTGTTCCGCCAAAGCGGCGCCCCGTCGGGCGGTGTCCTCAAAATGGGAATTGCCCCCGTCGATGATCACATCCTCCGGCTCCAGATAGGGGAGGAGCTGTCCGATGACCGCATCTACCGCTTTGCCGGCGGTCACCATTAAAAAGATGACCCGGGGCTGAGAAAGGCTGTGGACAAAGGCTTCTTCGGTGGGGAAAACCTCATAACGGCCCAAGGGGGCTTCTACCCTAAAGGCGGCCCGTTCGGCCTCTGGTTTGCTGTAGAGGGCTACATCGAACCCGTGCTGAATCATATTTTTGGCCAGGCTGCTGCCCATGACCCCAAGGCCGTAGAGGCCGATTTCATACTCCTGCATTGAAACAACTCCCTTTTGGTTGGATTCTTCCCGCAGCGGGGAAAACACTCTATTTGTATTATAGGGGAACAGCCGGGGAAATGGAAGGATTTTTGCCTCTTTTTGCACAATTGCCAAGGATGGGATTTTCGTGTATAACTGTAGTATAGACAGAATAGATGAATGGGACGGTGGAATGTGTGAATATTTTGGTATTGGAGGCCAGCACCAGCTCGGCCAAGGCCATGGTGTATTCCAGTGAAGGGGAAATCCTGCGGGAGCACAGCGCCCCCTACCGGGGCAGGGAATTCTCGGTGGCGGTGCAGAACCCTCAAAAAGTGTTGGAAGGGCTGCTCACCGTGGGGAAAGAGGCGGCAGAAGGTTTCCCAATAGACGGTATCAGCCTGGGTGGGACCTGGCACAGCCTGCTGCTGGCCGACCGGGCGGGCCGTCCCAAAACCGACTGTTACACCTGGGCCTACACCGGCGCGGCGGATACGGCGGCCCGATTTCGCCAAGACGAGGGGGAGACAGTGCGGTATTACCACAAAACCGGCTGTATGACCCACTCCACCTATCCTTTTTTTAAATGGCTTCACCTGGGGGAGGAGGGGCTTTCCCTCCGACCAGGCGACCAGTTGATGACCCAGGGGTCCTACATCTATTACCAGCTGACCGGACAAGCTGTGGAATCGGTTTCCATGGCCTCGGGTAGCGGGTTTTTAAACCTCCACAGCCGCACCTGGGATGGGGAGCTGCTGGAGAGGGCCTCCCTGGGGGAGGAGAATTTCCCCCGGCTGGAGGAGCACACCTACACCTCCTCTTTACGGGGGGATATGGCCGGCATCCTCGGCTTGCAAGCGGGAATACCGGTCATCCCCGCCCACCCGGACGGTGCCCTCAACCAGGTGGGCAGCGGCGCTTTGGGGGATGGGGTCATGACTCTTTCTGCCGGTACCAGCGGGGCAATCCGCATGGCCTTTGACCGGCCTTACCTGCCGGTGCACCCATCCATCTGGTGCTACTGCGCCCCGGGAAAGTATCTGGCTGGAGCCGCTACCAGCGGCTGCACCAACTGCTTGGACTGGTTTGCCGGTCAGGTGTTGGGCGGGCGGTATTCCCTCCGGGAACTGGACCAGATGGCTGAGGCCAGCGGGCCGGATACTCCGGTTTTCCTACCTTTTTTGTTTGGGGAGCGATGCCCAGGCTGGCATGACAGCCGCTTGGGGGGATTTTTAGGGGTGAAGGGGAGCCATTCCCCTGGGCAGCTTTACCGGGCAATCTTAGAGGGGGCACTGTTCAACCTCTACCAGTGCTATGAGGTGCTGACCAGGGAAGCTTACTCCCCCAGGGAGATCCGCGCCTCCGGCGGCGTGATGAAGTCCCCCCTGTGGCTCCAGATGCTGGCGGACATCTTCGGCCGGGAGATCACCGTACACCCCAGCGAACAGGCCTCTATGCTGGGTGCAGCGGCCCTGGGGCTCACTGCCTTGGGAGCGATGGATTCCCCGGAACGGTTCCCGGTGGGGGAGGGGAAGGTCATCTGCCCCAACCCGGAGAACCGGGTGCTTTACCAAGAAAAGTATGCCCGCTACCGGGAAAGCTACGCCCGTGTTCTTTAAGGGGCGTTGTGTCAAACAACAGAAGGGGGGAAGGGTCTTGTGCGATCACGAGGAGCAGAACGCGCTGCGGGTGGTGACATCAGCCATCCGGAACTGCGAAAAGGTACAGCCCAAATTTGAGAAAGGGACACCCCAGCACACCCTTCTCCAAAACCGGCTGCGTGCGCTGTATCTGGCAAAATCGTTGCTGGCAGGGGAAGGCGCCGGGGCATACTCCAAGGGGGATTTGGAACAATCGCTGCCCCCAATTGCCTCCATCCTTCACAAGTGCAGCACTGCCCAGCGGAAATTTTCCGCGGACAATCCCAATTACCTGCGCCTGGAAAAGATGATCCGGGCTATGGTTGTAGTGGAGAGGTTGATCCGCGGGGAAATCGCCAAAGGGGGCGGGCAGGACCAATCATAAATGCAAGAGTATTACAGGAAAGGGGGAAAACCCATGGCCGGCTTTGTGGAGATGAACCATGTGTACAAGCGCTATCAGATGGGGGAGGTGACCATCACCGCCCTGTCTGATGTGAATTTCTCCATCCAACAGGGGGAGTTTGTGGTCATTGTAGGGCCCAGCGGCGCAGGGAAAACCACCGTCCTCAACATCCTTGGGGGCATGGACCAGTGCGACGAGGGGGAGATCCTGGTGGATGGGGCCAAAATCAACGAGTACCGGCCCAAACAGCTGATCGGCTACCGCCGGTATGACATTGGGTTTGTGTTCCAGTTTTACAACCTGATCCCCAACTTGACCGCCAAGGAGAATGTGGAGCTGGCTTCCCAGATCTGCAAGAACCCTCTAGACGCCAAAGAGGTGCTGACCCAGGTGGGCCTGGGGGAGAGGATGGACAACTTCCCCTCCCAGCTCTCCGGCGGGGAACAGCAGCGAGTTGCCATCGCCCGGGCCTTGGCCAAGAGCCCCAAATTGCTGCTCTGCGACGAGCCCACCGGCGCTTTGGACTACAACACCGGCAAAAATATTCTGAAACTGCTGCAGGACACCTGCCGCCGGGATGGGATGACGGTGATTGTCATCACCCACAACTCAGCCCTGGCCCCCATGGCCGACCGGGTGATCCAGTTTAAAAACGGCCGGGTGGATAAAGTGGAGCTCAACCCCCATCCCACCCTGGTGGAAGATATTGAATGGTAGTCCCCCGGCATGGGTTCCCTCTAGGGTTTGGGGAAGAGGTGTCTAAGGAAAAATCCCCTATCCCCATATGCCATGGGGCCAGGAAAGGAGGAAAGGGTTATGAAATCCGCGCTGTATAAAGACATTTGGCGGGAGATCCGCCGGACCAAAAACCGCTTTCTCTCCATCTTCGCCATTGTGGCCCTGGGGACCGGGTTCTTTGCGGGCATCAAATCCACCTGCCCAGATATGCTGCTCACTGCCGACCAGTATTTTGCCGTCCAGCAGCTGATGGATGTCAAGATCCTCTCCACCTACGGCTTTGATGAAAAGGACGTCGCCGCCGTCCGGGAGAGCGGCCAGGCTCACGGCTTTTATGCAGGGTACTCCGCTGATTTGTTCCTCAAAACCGCTGGGCAGCCGGATGTGATCGCCAAAGTTTACTCCCTCCCCAGGCAGCGGGAGGGGAAGGATTTCCTCAACCAGCCCGTCTTGCTGGAGGGCCGGATGCCGGAAGCTCCCGGCGAATGCCTGGTGGAAAACAACATGCCCATGGATTATGCCTTCTCCCTAGGGCAGACGGTCACCTTAGCCTCCGGCGACCCAGAGGAACCGGTTTCCGACCGCCTCGATCGGGATACCTACACGGTGGTAGGCATTGCCCGCAGCCCCCTGTACCTCAATTTTGAGCGGGGTTCCGCCAGCATTGGCAACGGCGCGGCGGACTGTTTTGTCCTCATTCCAGAGGAGAATTTCAACCTGGAGGTCTACACCGACCTGTACCTCACCTTGGAAGGGGCCCAGGGCCTTTCCGCCTTCTCCCAGGAATATAAAGACCTGGTGAAGGAACAGATGGATTCCCTGGAAGAATTGGCAGACCGCCGGGAGGAGGAACGGTTCCAGGAAATTCTGGAGGAGGCTTACGGGGAGCTAAACGACGCCAAGGAGGAACTCCGGGATGGGGAGGAAACCCAGCGCCGGGAACTTGCCGACGCCCAGGCGGAATTGGAGGATGCCTGGCAGAAGATCCTGGATGGCCGGACAGAGCTGGAGGACGGCCGCCGGGAATTTGAGGAAAAGATTGCCGAGGCACAGGAAGAGATTGCCAAGGCGGAAGAGGAGCTGGCCGATGGCGAATCGGAGTACTTGGCGGGGTATCGGGAATACCGGGAAAACCGCCCCGACGCCATCCAGGAGCTGATCGACGGTCACGAACAGATCAAACAGGCCGAGGTGGACATCCGCAACAACACCTACACATTGGAACAAACCGAACAGACCTTGATTGCCGCCCGCACCCAGTTGGAAATGGGAAAAGGGGAGTTGGCCCAGAAGGAAGAGGAGCTCCAAGCCGCCCAGACGCTGGTTTCCGGCGCCTTGGGCGCAGCCACCGGGCAGATCCCGCCGGAAGCTCTGACCCCTGAACTGGTTGCCCAGCTCTCCGCCGGCCTTTGGGAACTGGATGAGAACCTGGGCCTCTTGTTTGATGAGGCGATGGCCGGGAACCAGGAAGCTTCCGCCCAGCTTGTCCCCCTCCTTCTGGGGCAGCAGCAAGCCCTTTTGGAAGCCGGGGCAGCGCTGGAACAGGCCAAACAGACCCTCGCCCAGCAGGAACAGGAGCTGATCGCTGGGGAGAAAGCCCTTGCCGATGGAAAAGTACAGCTCTCCCAGGGGGTTCTCGCCCTGGAAAAGGCCAAGCGGGATTGGGAAGATGGCAAAGAGGAGCTTTTGGAGGCCCAAAAGGAGTTGAGCCGAGCCCGCAAGCGATTGGACAGAGGATACAAGGCATTGGACGAAGCCGTCGCGGAACTGGAGGAGGAGAAAGCCAAGGGCCTCCAGGAACTGGCAGACGCGGAGCAGGAGCTGCTGGACGGGGAGCGGGAATACAATGACGGGGTGGCGGAATATTGGCAGGCCAAACGGGATTCTGACGCAGAACTGGCGGACGCCCGGCAGAAAATCGCCGACGCGGAAAAAGAGATCGCCGGCCTTAAAGCCCCGGAGTGGTATGTCTTTGACCGCTCGGTCAACCCGGGATACTCCAGTTATGAGGACGATGCCCAGCGGGTGGATGCCATCGCCAAGGTGTTCCCGGTGTTTTTCCTGTTGGTGGCGGCACTGGTCTGCCTCACCACCATGACCCGCATGGTGGAGGAGCAGCGCACCCAGATCGGCACCCTGAAGGCCCTGGGCTACAGCGAAGGGGCGATCATGCTCAAATTCCTGGTGTATGCGGCCGCAGCCAGCCTGCTGGGCAGCGCCTTGGGCTTGGGGGTGGGCTTCCAGCTGTTCCCCAGGGTCATCTATGCCGCCTATGGCATCAGCTATGTGACCCCGCCCCTTATCGCCCCTTTCCGGGCAGATTATGCGGTCTGGGTCACCTTGGCCGCCCTCGCCTGCACCTTGAGCGCCGCTTTCTTTGCCTGCCGGCAGGAGTTGCGGTCCCAGCCCTCCCAGCTGATGCGCCCCAAAGCCCCCAAATCGGGGAAACGGGTGCTGCTGGAGCGGATTCCCCCATTGTGGGATCGCCTCTCCTTTTTGCAAAAGGTGACGGTGCGAAACCTGTTCCGGTATAAAAAGCGGATTGTCATGACGGTGCTGGGAATCTCCGGCTGCACGGCTCTGATGCTCACTGGCTTTGGGCTCAAGGAGTCGATCTCCACCATCGTCCTCAAGCAGTTTGACGACATCTTCACCTATGACGCCCTGGTGGTGGTGGACGACACATCCAGCCGGGAGGAACTGCTGGCGGTGGAAGAATCCCTTGGGGAGAGCCCTCAAATCCTGGGGTGGATGCCGGTGCGCCAGCAGACTATGGACGCCGGGGGAGAAGGCCGTTGGCAGCAGGTGTACCTTTTTGTCCCCCAGTCGGTGGAGGAGATGGGGGAATACGTCAGCCTGCGCACCCGCGGGGAGGAGACGCCGGTCCCTCTGACCGATGAGGGAGCGGTGATCACCGAGAAGTTCGCCAAACTGGCGGGGCTCTCTGTCGGGGACGGCCTCTCCCTGCGGGACAGCGATAACCAGATGGTGGAGGTCCCGGTCACCGGCATCACCGAGAACTACGCCATGCATTATGTATACCTCTCCCCCAGGGCCTATGAGCGATTGTATGGAGGGCCGCCGGTGTACAACGCCTACACGTTGCAGTTAGCCCAACTGGACAAGGAGGGGAAGAACCAGCTCTCCACCCAGCTGACCGCTTGGGATCCGGTGTTGGCGGTCAGCTACTCCCAGGACAGCAAGGACAATTTTTCAGATGTCATCAGCAGCCTCAACTATGTGGTGCTGGTGCTGATCTTCTGCTCCGGGGCACTGGCTTTTGTGGTTCTGTACAACCTGACCAACATCAACATCACTGAGCGCATCCGGGAGATTGCCACCATCAAGGTGCTGGGGTTCTACGACCAGGAGGTCTCCGCCTATGTCTACCGGGAAAATCTCATCCTCACAGTGTTGGGGGCGTTGGCTGGGTTGGGGCTGGGCATCCTCCTCCACGGGTTTGTCATCCAAACTGCTGAGATCGACACGGTGATGTTTGGCCGGGTGATCAGCCTGCCCAGTTACCTTCTGTCCTTCGCTCTTACCATGGCCTTTGCCGCACTGGTCAACTTCTTGATGTACTTTAAGCTGAAAACTATCAGCATGGTGGAATCGCTGAAATCCATAGAATAAGGAAAGCCCCCGGCCGCCGATTTATCCGGCGGCCGGGGGCTCTTTCTCTATGCCTATTTTGTGCCTTGGGGATATGCCACCATTTCCCGTTCGCAGGTATACCAACTGGGCAGGAGGAAAAAGGCTTGCAGGGGCAGGGCGATCAAAATGAGGTAAAATAGTTTCCACTTCATAAAAGATCCCTGCTCATCAGGAGAAAGCGGATTGCGGGTTAAGGTTGATCCGGGTGCTGATGCACCCCGAACCCATACAATACCAATAGCCCGGAAAATAACAGAAGGGAGACGGCATAGCCGGCGTAGTAAGGCAGGCTTTCCTCAAACAGCAGATCTAGCGCCCAGCAGAGGGACAGGTGTGGGATTTGCAAAGGCGGAAGCAGGTACCGGATTACGGGAATGGAAAACTCCAGCCCCAGGGCTGTCTTGACGCCCAGCAGAAGATTGGCCCCCAGCAATGCGAGGAAGAACTTCCTGTGGTACTTGCCGCTGGGGTAAGCCAGGGGAAGCCAGGTGAACAGGATCAGCGCCAGGAGCAGAAGGCAGGCCAGGATGCCAATCCAGCGAGGGAAGGTGAAACCGATCAGCCCCGCCTGGGTGATGAAGAAACACAGCACGGTCGGAAGCACCAGATAACACAAAATCACCCAAGAGATGCTCGCTTGGCTGCCGTCAAATTCACGTTGGATGTCTTGCACCATAATCTTACCCCTCAAACCCTCGATCTCTTTATTTGCCCTTGATAAAATCCAAAAGATTTTGGATGGATTTTTCCGAAAGCCGCTGGGTGCACTGCACCGAGCTGCCGGCGCACACAGGGGAGTAAATCACGTTGTCAAACCCGTCCCATTCTCCTTCGGTGCCTAGGATCCCCACATCTTCACAGATGTAGAAGTTGCCGGGCCGCCGGAGCCATTCCTTTATGGCGTCAAGGTCAAAGGTGGGGCCGATGGACATGTTGAGAAGGATTTTCCCATCCCCCAGCAGCTGGAATTCCCGCCGGCCCAGCAGGGCGGTTTTTTTGGGCAGCTGGGTGACAACCACTTCCGCCCAGGGAAGGATTTCCTCCAAGGGGCAGAGGGAGAAGCCCTCCGCTTCCGCCTCCGGTTTGGGGTGGCGGCTGTAGTAGCGGACACTGCACCCAAAGAACTGGAGGGCCTTGGCCACCAATTGGCCGGTAGTTCCCATGCCCAGCATGGCTACCTTGATGCCTCCCAATTCGTAGGGGCGTTCCCGCCACTGTTTGCCATGGAACCCGTGGAGCAGATCCACCAGGGAAGCAACGGCGAATTCATACACCCCTACATCGCCGTAATCCCGGATGCCGGTGACCACGATGCCCCGTTCCCGGGCGGCGGCGATGTCCACATTGGCGCTTTTTTCATTGTAGAGAGTGCAGCACATGCCGATGTACCGCAGGTTGGGCGCAGCCTCAATGGCTTCCCGGGGGATCAAGGTGTTGTAGGAGACCATGACGCAGTCCGCATCCTGGATGCGGCGAATGACCTCGGCGGTGTCCTTGGGGAAGTCGTCGTAAAATACTACTTCCCGGGAAAGCGCCCGCAGCTGGTCTTTGGCCCAGTCATTCATACCAGTGAAGTCCACCACAACTGTTTTCTGAAACATACCATCACCCTTTCCAAAAATTCTGGCAAATATTACAAAATTCTCTACTATAAGTTTATCAGATTTGGAAAGATATTACAACCCCTTTTGCTTAGATTATCACATCGGAAAAAGTAGCCCGGCTGATCGCGGCCAGATCCGCTGGGGATAGGGTGACTTGAGAGCCGATCCGGCCTCCACTGACTGTGATAGCGGGGAAGCCCTGAGCTGAAGCATCGATGACGGTGGGATAGGCTTTTTTCATCCCCACTGGGCTGCAGCCGCCCCGGATATAGCCGGTCAGCTTGTTGATCTCCTCAATTTTCACCAGCTCAATGGATTTTTCTCCCACCGAACGGGCTGCTTTTTTCAGGTCCAATTCCTTAGCTACTGGCAGCACAAAGACGTAAATCTCCCGGCTGGCGCCCCGGGTCACTAAAGTTTTGAAGACGGTATCCGGGTCCAGCCCCACCTTGCGGGCTACGCTGATCCCGTCGATCTGGCCATCGCTGTGGTCGTAGGTGTGTATCTCGTAGGGTATTTTCGCACGCTCCAGCATCCGCATCGCGTTGGTTTTGGCCTCTGCCATGGACAACTCCTCCTTATAAGGTATAGGGAAAGCCCAAAAATCTTTCCGCTTTATCCTACCTCTTTTCCCCGGAAAATGCAATTTTAACAAAAAGTTTTCTCCCTTTCTATTGCCTTTTTGGCCGCAAAAGGGTAAACTGTTTTACAGATTTGATAAATATATTATCGGAAAGGAGTTGTTTTTATGAAAATTGACAATCAAGCGGTTTTGGATCGGTTTTCCGGCATGATCCGGTTTGCCACCGTCTCCAACCCAGACCCGGAAAAGATGGATTATGAGGAGTTCTACAAATTCCACCGGTATCTGGAGGAGACTTTCCCTCTCATCCACCAGCACCTGGAGAAAGAGGTGGTCAGCCGGGCCAGCCTCCTATACCGCTGGAAAGGGGATGGTTCCAGCAACCGGCTGCCTATCGCCCTCATCGCCCATCAGGATGTAGTCCCAGTGGGGGAGGAAAGCCAGTGGGAACATGGGCCGTTCTCCGGCGACATTGACGACACCTACATTTGGGGCCGGGGCACCCTGGACACCAAGTGCCAAATTTCCGCCCAGATGGAGGCGGTGGAACATCTGTTGGCCGAGGGTTACACCCCGCCCTGCGACGTCTATCTCTGTTATGGCCACAACGAAGAGGTGATGGGTGCGGGCATCTCCGGAGCCAAGGAGATAGTCAAACTGCTGGAGTCTAGGGGCGTGCGGCTGGGCTGCGTCATCGACGAGGGCGGTGCTGTGGTCAACGGGACCATGTTCGGCATTCCCCAGAACATTGCCACTGTGGGTTTGGCGGAAAAAGGCCACGCGGATTTTGAACTCTCGGTCACCGATGCGGGAGGCCACTCCAGCGCCCCAGGCAAGGGGACTGCTTTGGGCAAAATCTGCCGGGCGGGCGCGGCCATTGAGGCCAATCCCTTCCCCCAGCGGCTGATTGACGTAGTGGCTGGAACCGTTGCGGCCATCGGCCCGGCGATGGGGCCCCAAGTAGCGGCAATGGCAGCCGACCCTAAGACCTATGCGGGGCAGATTTTGGCCGTGTTGGATCAGGCGCCCACCACAGCGGCCATGACCCGGACCACCATGGCGCTGACTATGGCCTCGGGCAGCGCCCAGTCCAACATCCTGCCGGAGCGGGCCACCTTGACGGTGAACTGCCGCCTGCTGCCGGGGGATACCCTGGAATCGGTGAAGGCCCACATCCAGTCGGTGGTGGGGCCGGAAATCACAGTGACCCTGGTCAAAGGGAATGACCCCTCCCCGGAAAGCCCCAGCGATTCCCCGGAGTTTGCCCTGCTCAAAGAAGTGACGATGGAGAAGTTCCCCGGTGCCATCTTCGCCCCCTATCTGATGGTAGGCGGCTCCGATTCCCGGAATTACTACCCTATCTGTGATAATGTATTCCGGTTTGCCCCCTTTGTGGCGGATGACGCCACCCTGCCAACTACCCACTCAGTCAATGAGCGGATGCTGAAGGATGGGTTTGCAAACGCGGTGGAATTTTATGTGGAAATAATCCGGCGTTACGGCAGTTGCTAACAGAATAGCCAGGCCAGTAAGGCGCAGCCATGCAGCTGGCTGCGCCTTTTTGCATTTGTGTTTTCAGTGACAAGCTATCCAGTGTTTTGCCCTACAATTTCCAAATATATAGATGAAAACCCCCCTAAAAGATGCTATAATGGTACAGAAACAACGGGGAGGAGGCGCGAGAATGGCGGGAATCAACAATGCTGATATTTCTAAAGTCCAAATTACCATGTTGGGTAGCTTTGAGATTCGACGGGGCGACAAAGCTATTGGAGATAATATCAGCAGAACACATAAGATTTGGAATCTTTTGGAATACCTAATCACTTTTCGGGATAAAGATCTTTCCCAAAATGATCTGATTTCCGCATTATGGCCGGATGGCAGCAGCGATAATCCGGCAAATGCACTGAAAAACTTAATCTATCGCATTCGCACCACTTTAGCGGCAAGTGGGATTCAGACGGATGAAGAGTTTGTCACTTACCGGCGAGGTTCTTATTGTTGGAACAAAGAGATAGACTGTCAGATTGACGTCAGTCTGTTTGAGAACCTCTGTAAGGAAGCCCAGGAGGCCGGCCTGGAGGAAGAAGCCCAGATTCAAAAGTACCTCCAGGCAGTAGATATTTACAAGGGGGATTTCCTCCCCAAATCCTCCTTTGAAGAGTGGGTAGTCCCGGTCAGTACCTATTACCACACCCTTTATTTGAATGCGGTCCACCGCCTCTTGGACCTTTTAATGGACCGGCGGGATTACCAAAAGGTGGTGGAGGTCTGCGAGAAGGCGATCATAATCGACCGCTTTGATGAGAAGCTCCACGAGCAGCTGATCCTGGCCTTTTACAATGTGGGTTGGCAGCAGAAGGCGTTGGAGCACTACGACTATATTACCAACCTGTTCTACCGGGAGCTGGGGGTCAAGGTATCCGACCGGCTGCGCTCTATCTACCGGGATATCATCAAGACCGAAAAAAGCGTGGAGACCGACCTGGACATCATCAAAAATGACCTGCGGGAAGCTACTTCGGTGGAAGGGGCTTTCTTCTGCGAGTATGAAATCTTCAAAGATGTGTACCGCTTACAAGCCCGCTCCATTGCGCGCAATGGGCAGACTGTCTACATTGGCCTTTTGACTGTCACCGACTTCAACAGCGGCATCCCGGACTCCAAACTGCTCAACAACGCCATGGACCATCTGGAGGGGGCCATTCGCCTTAGCCTGCGCAAAGGGGATGTGGCGGCCCGGTTCAGTGCAGCCCAGTATGTGGTGCTCCTGCCAACGGTGACCTTTGAAAGTGGGTCCAAGGTTCTGGAGCGGATCGTCAATCGATTCTCCCGGGAACACCGCAATATCCCGGTGATTATCCACACAAAATTGCAGCCATTGGACCCTATTCCGCTGTAACAGAATAGCGGGAGGTCACAAACAAAGAGCGAAATGTGAAACTGTATTGTAATTGTTTTGAATTGTTTACCTCAGCATGACCATTTGTTGGTATATTGATTACGATTGGGAGGCGAAGCCGTGGCTGTTCCGTACTTGAAATCTACCTTTAAGGTCTGTGTGGATAATGTTCTGGAACAAGAGATTTCAGGCAGGGTGTACAACCCTTTTGTCCCCCGTATGGCAGAATTTCCCAATATCTATCTCCTTATTGATCGAATGGAAAGGATAATAAACTATCTGGGATTTCCCCAAAGCGCCCAAGATTACCGCAGTTTTGGGAAATCCAAGGCCATTGATGGCCAATCCAAGGGGAAAGGGGACTTTAATAAAATTATGGATGATGAGACCTTTGAGAATCTGATAGGGGAAAAAGCAACTTTTATCGTTCAGGTACAGTTCCGGCAAAACGCCACTTGGCAGGGATCCATTTCCTGGGTAGAGCAGAAAAAAGAGCAAAAGTTCCGCAGCGCCCTAGAAATGATTAAGTTGATGGACAGCGCCCTCAACGAATGTACAAAAGAAGAATAACTAAGTTTGAGGGCGGCACAACAGCCGCCTTCTTTCTTTTTAAGGTGAGCCGGCCGGCCTGGAAAATCCGAGGCAGGTATTGGTAAAATCAATACAAGCGCCCCGTGGGATAGAAATTACCATTGGCTAGTTGCTTGCAATGGGCTGGCAGCGAGGGGTATAATGGAGCCATGAGCAAAGGACGATCCGCCCTTTGGGCGCGATCCCATATAGGAGGAGACAAATATGACCAAACGGATTGATGCCAAAGGCAAAGCCTGCCCCATGCCGGTAATCTTGGCGAAGAAAGAAATCGACGGCGGCTGTGCTGCTTTTGTAGTGGAAGTGGACAATGAAACCGCAGTGAAGAACCTGCAGAAACTGGCAGAAAGCCAGGGCTATGCTTCGGCAGTCTCCGGTGGGGAAGGCAGCTATGAAGTGGCCTTTTCCGGCGATCCCAACGCAGTGCCGGAAGCCGCGGTGCCGGATCGGGCGGAAGCGGGCGGTTCCTGGGCTCTCTTTGTGGGCAAGGAGACCATCGGCGCCGGCAGCGATGAGTTGGGCGGCAACCTGATGCGGATGTTCTTCTACACCTTGTCCCAAGGGGATGACCTGCCCAAATCCATCCTGTTTATGAACGGCGGCGTCAAACTGCCCGCCCTGGATGAGCAGGTGGTTGGCCACCTCAAAGAATTGGAGCAAAAGGGATGTGAGATTCTGGTCTGCGGCACCTGCCTCAATTTCTTCGGCATCGCCGACCAGCTGAAAATCGGCACTGTCAGCAACATGTACGACATCACCAAGCGGATGTTCGACGCGGCTAAAGTCATCAGCTTGTAGGGATGGACGGAATTATGAATTTTGAGTATTGTTTGATTGTGTTCAATTCCACCCATGCCGCCATGGCGGCGGAAAAAGCGCTCAAAGGGAGTTTTGAAATCACCATCATGCCCACCTTGCGGGAAATCTCCCAGTCCTGTGGGATTTCGGTTCGGTTCCTGCCCGGGGATTATGATGCGGTGAAGGCTTTCCTGCCCGGTTCCCCGGTGCCGGAGGGCAGCTATACCATCTATGGGGTAGCCCGCGTGGATGGCAAGGTGGTCCCCCAGCAGCTTTACCCGGAATTGGCTTAGATACACAAAGAAGCACCGGCAGGTTTGCCGGTGCTTCTTGCGTTTTGCCATCAAGTCTGGGGAGAGGGGGATGGTTACGCCTGTTCCAGCTGGTCCAGGTTAAGGAGGTAGATCTTCGCCGGCCGCCCCCGCAGGTTGATTTGTTCCTTGTAGGCCAGCTCCGCTGCCCCGGCGTCCACCAAATGGTTCAGGATGCGGCTGGCACTGCGCTGCTCCACCCCTAGGTAATAGGCCAGTTCTTCACTGGAGATGTGGGGGGAGCGTTTGGCGATGGAGAGGATTTTTTGCATGTTGCCGGAGGAGATGGAACACCGTTTGGCCAGGGCGCGGGCCTTGGCGCTGATGCCCCCCAGTTCCACTGACAGGGTTTCGCTTTCCAACGGAGGGGAGAGAATCCCCTTTTCATCCAGGATAAAGGCCCGGTGCTGCCGGTCGCCCCGGGACTCCAGCAGGGCCTGGGAGGCATTTTTCCGGGCGGAGGCCAGTTCACGGCCCACCCCCCAGCCCACGCAGACTTCAAACTCAAGAACCTTTTTCAGGTAGGCGGTTAGGCGGCACTCCCTGCGGCCCGCGGTCAGCTCCGAGAGGCGGGCGTTAGAGGTGGTAAGCTCAAATACCGATTGGTTCCGGCGGATGACCAGCACCATGGAGGATAGTTTGTTGAAATCCCGCAGGGCTTTGGAGAGCTGGGTTTTGCGCAGGTCGTCCAGCTCATCCAGAGCCGATACCACCCCGGAGACGGTCAGAGCCCCGTCCATCTCCACCGCTTTCAGATGGGAAAGGACGTCCAAGGCCGCCCGCTGAATGCTCTCTTGGGAGGGGTGGACGACACGGCAGGGGATACCCGCCCGTGCGAGGGGCTCCTCCAAGGCGAACAGCTGGGTGATAATCAGTTTCAGATCATCCCGGCGGCAGAGCTGGCGGTAGCGGGCGAGAATCTCTTCCTGGGACGGAAAAAGGCCGCCCTTCTCCGGCTTGGAGAGCTCGATCACCGGGCTGTGCCCTTCGGGGAAGATGCCATTCATCTTTAGGTTGGGCTGGGTTAGGCCGATGAGGACCTGGGCAAAGTCCAGTGTGGGGTACTCCACCGCCACCTGGAACAGGGTGCGGTACAAGTCGCACTCGTCGATGGAGAGGCAGCCGCAGTACCGCTCCAGCTTGGGGATGCGGTGGAGCACGGCGTGGTAAAGCAGCGGGTTGGAAAACACAAAGCCTTGGCATCCCGCCTGGTTTTCCCGGTAGAGGGCGGCGGCCTTGGCGGGGTCGGTACAGGGGAGGAAGAGAAGCTGGCAGCGGCTTGCAAGGCCGGGCCGAGCCTCCTCCAAAAGCGGGGCCAGCTGGACAGGCCCGATCCATCCAATTTGCGGCAACATCTGTGCCCCTCCTTTCCCTCAAATCTCTTTTCCCCATTATACGGGATAACAGGGGAAAATGCAAAGAGAAATGTCCGTAACCTGTCTCTAAATCGGGGCAAAATTGCCATCATCCCCCCTTCTGCCGTTGACAGCCCCTAGGGGGAATGCTACAATTAAAAACAGATTTTTGTGTGGATTTTGGTGGAAACCCCTCCGTTTTGCCGGAGTTTTCCCCCCAAGATAAATGCCATTGTCAGCCGCACTGCGGCGGAAAGAGAGGGACCCAATTATGGACAAAATGCAAGCGCTTGCTGTCATCGACGGCAAAAAAGATTGGCTCGATCATCTGGGAGACCAGGTTTGGGATTGTGCGGAAACTGCGTTCCAGGAATTTGGATCGATGAAAATCCTGTGTAACGCCTTGGCAGAAGCGGGGTTTGAAGTCGCCCAGAACGTGGGGGATGTCCCCACTGCCTTCACCGGACGGTATGGCTCCGGCAAACCGGTCATCGGCTTTCTGGGTGAGTTCGACGCCCTTTCCGGCCTGAACCAGAAGGCCTGCTGCACTTCGAAAGAGGCGTTCCAGGCCGGTGCCCCCGGACACGGATGCGGCCATAACAACTTGGGTGTGGGCTCCATGGGCGCTGCTATTGCGGTGAAGGAGTACCTCTCTGCCAACAATCTCCCCGGCACCGTCATCTACTACGGCTGCCCCGGTGAGGAGGGCGGCTCCGGCAAAGCCTTTATGGCCCGGGAAGGCGTCTTTGACGAATTGGACATCGCCTTGACCTGGCATCCCGGCGATGTCAACTGCGTGGCTTCCGGAAGCAGCTTGGCCAACTACCAGGTCTCCTATAAATTCAAGGGCATCAGCGCCCACGCCGCCGGCTGCCCCCACCTGGGCAGAAGCGCCCTGGACGCGGTAGAGTTGATGAACGTGGCGGTCAACTTCCTGCGGGAACACGTCATCCCCGAGGCTCGGATGCACTACGCCATCACCAATTCCGGCGGGTTCTCCCCCAACGTGGTCCAGGCGGAGGCGGAGGTTCTCTACCTGCTGCGGGCCCCCAAGACCCCCCAAGTGGCAGAGATTTACGACCGGGTCAACGACATCGCCAAAGGCGCTGCTCTGATGACCAGCACCCAGCTGGAAACCCGGTTTATCAAGGCCTGCTCCAATGTGGTGCCGAACAATGTGCTGGAGCGGCTGATGCACAAAAACCTGAGTGAACTCCCCTTGCCCACCTACACGGACGAAGAGATGGCCTTTGCCAAATCCATCCGGGAGAGTGTGGAGAACCTGAGCAACACTCTGGAGAGCAAGGCCGACAAATATGGCATTGAGGGCAAACGGCTGGCCAAGGAGCACAAGGACGACATCATCAACAACTTTGTGGTCCCCTATGTGCCGGATGACACCGCCATGCCCGGTTCTACCGATGTGGGCGACGTCAGCTGGGTCTGCCCCACCGCACAGGTCAACACCGCCACCTGGGCCTCCGGTACCCCTGGACACTCCTGGCAGGTTGTTGCCCAGGGCAAGTCGGAGATCGCCCATAAGGCCACCATTCTGGCAGCTAAGGTTATGGCAGGTACGGCCATCGACGCCATCCTAGACCCCTCCATCATCGAGGCGGCCAAGGAGGAACTGAACGACCGGCTGGACGGCGGCAAATACGTCTGCCCCATCCCCAAAGGGGTGAAACCCGCCGCTATCAACCCCGGCAAATAGCACAGCTGTCCGCACATTGTTTATGATGATATCCTTAGAAGGGGGCCGGCTTCCCATAGCCGGTCCCCTTTTTTATTGGCCCTGTTTGGGAGAGACAAGGGGCTTCCCTTGACTTTTCCCCCGTTCTGTACTACACTTTTTAAGAAAAAGAAGATATGTGCTTTGGGTCTTCGCTTTGCGAAGGGAAGAGGGAAGCGGGTGAAATTCCCGCACGGTCCCGCCGCTGTGTGGTGGAGCCTCCGGCAATGGGCCACTGGTTTACGGGAAGGCTGTCGGAGGCGAGGAAGCCAAGTCAGAATACCTGCCCAAAGCCCGGCTGACCGCCGGCAGAGGCGGCCCCTGCGAGAGACAGTGTGCAGCCCAAGATCTCCGGTGTTTTGCCGGGGATACGGGATTTTTTGCGCTCTCCCTGGCAAATGCTGCCGGGGAGGGCTTTTTTATTTGAAAAAGGGGAGTGAGAGGATGGGTATACCGCGCCTTATGATCGCCGGGACGGGCAGTTCCTGTGGCAAGACCACCATCACCTGCGCCCTGCTGCGGGCTCTGGCCACTCGTGGGAAACGCCTATCTGCCTTCAAATGTGGGCCGGATTACATCGACCCCATGTTCCACACCGAAGTCACCGGCGTGCCCTGCCGGAACCTGGATCTGTTCCTCATGGGGGAAGAGGGAGTCCTCGGGGCCCTTTCCCGCTCTCAGGGGGACCTGGCAGTAATAGAAGGGGTGATGGGCTATTACGACGGGGTGGGGGAGAGCTCCTTTGGCAGCGCCTGCCACCTCTCTCAAGTGACCGATACCCCCGCTGTGCTGGTTTTAGGG
>NZ_CABRJC010000025.1:0-22972 GCF_902471145.1 uncultured Merdimmobilis sp. | reverse complement strand
ACAGGGCTCGAACCTGTGACCCTCTGCTTGTAAGGCAGATGCTCTCCCAGCTGAGCTATGCTCCCACTTTTCATCGTGGAAGGCTTTGTTCTTCCCTGACGACGAAATTTATTATACTACGGCTAGTGTGAAAAGTCAACACCTTTTTTGGAAAAATTTCGAATCTTTTTCGGTTCTGCAAAGAAAGAAGGCGCAAAACCGCGGCAGAATGCCATTTCTAGGCAATTGACGGCCAGGGGGAAGGCTATTCCTTCTCCCCCGCCAGCGCTCGGAGTTCCCGGCTGGAGAAATGGTGCTTCTGCCCACAGAAATGGCAGACCATCTCGGTGTCCTCCTGTTCCTGTGCCAAGCGGAGGAGTTCTTCCCTGCCCAAACTGATAAGCGCCCGTTCCATCCGGTCCCGGGAACAGTTACAGCGGTATTCCACTGTAGTTTCATCCAGCACCTGGGGATCAAATCCCTTGAGAGCTAAAAAAGCGATATCCTGGGGGCTGAGGCCATCGGTGAGCATCTGGGTGACCGATTTCATCCCGTTGATATTCTCCTCCAACCGGTCGATGGTGTCCTCCCCTGCGCCGGGCAAGAGCTGCACCAGGTACCCACCTGCCGCCAAAACGGTCAGGTCGGTATTGACCAGCACCCCCAACCCGCAAACGGTGGGAATTTGTTCGCTGACGGCATAGTAATAGGTGATGTCCTCGGCGATCTCCCCAGATACAATAGGGGAATGGCCGATATACGGATCCTTCATCCCGGTGTCCCGGATGACCGAGAGATACCCCTCCTTGCCCACAGCGCCGGCCACATCCAACTTGCCGTATTGGTTGAGGGGGATTTCTACCACCGGATTGGTCACATAGCCACGGGCATTGCCCTCGCTGTCCGAAACAGCGATCACCGACCCTACCGGGCCGTTGCCCGCCAGGCGCAGGGTGACCGAATCCTCTTTCCCTTTCAGGGTGCAGCCCATGATGGAGGCAGCGGTCAAAAGCCGCCCCAGCGCTGCGGTGACGGTGGCAGAGGTTTTGTGAATTTGTTCCGCGCGGCCCACCATATCGGTGGTGTCCACAGCGATGCAGATGACCCCGCCGTCGGCGGAGATGGTGCGAACCAATTTTCCCATAGTGTTTGTATCTCCCATTCTATCTGATCTTGCGCGCCACATACACCAGCCGCTCGCTGGTGGCGGTGGGCGGGTCAAAGGTGTCCCCTTGGTAGATGGCCTCCACCTGGAAGCCAGCCGCATCCAGCATCCGGTCCAGCTCTTCCCGGCTGTAGGCGCGCTCCCGGAACTCCTCCCCGCTGCGCTGGTAGGAGCCATCCTCTTCTTTTTCAAAGAAATCCAGGCGGATGGTGACGGTGTCAGTCTCCTCCTCCAAGGCGTTCTGCCAGACGCAGAACACCTTCTCCTCGTCGTAGACAAAGGTGTTGTTGCCCAGTACCTGACGGTGCTTATAGGGGGAGTTGACGTCGAAGAGGAACAGCCCGCCCGGGTTCAAAAACAGCGAGACTTTGGAAAACACCCGCTGCACCCGCCGGGGATCGGTCAGGTGGTTAATGCTGTCCAGGGCGCAGACGGCCACGTCAATGGTGCCATACAGGTCCAGCCGGGTCATATCCTGGCAGAGAAACAGCACCTCCTGCTCCTGCTGGGCGGCCTTTTGCAGAGCAACAGACAGCATGTCCGCCGAACCGTCCACCCCGATGACGTCATAGCCAAGGGCGGCGAGCTCCAATGACAAGCTGCCTGTTCCGCAGGCCAGGTCCAGCAAAAGCCCGGGCCCCTCCTGATATTGTTTGATAATTTGGTCAAAATACGCCGCCCGCTCCCCATAGGAAACGTTTCCCGTCAAGCTGTCATAAAAAGCGGCAAAGGCATTGTACGGCATTACAGTTTACCCTTTTCCTTGAGCCGGTCGAACAGCACCCGATAGCCGTCGCACCCGTAATTGAGGGAACGGTTGACCCGGCTGATGGTGGCGGTGCTGGCCCCCGTGGTGGCCACGATGTCGCTGTACACCTTGCCGGAATCCAGCATTTTGGCCACTTGGAACCGCTGAGAAAGGGCCTTGAGCTCGGTGACGGTGCAGAGGTCCTCAAAGAAATTATAGCATTCTTCCATGTTTTCCAGGCAGAGAATGGCCTCAAACAGGTTCTCGACTTCGAGCTCCTTCAACTTAGAATTCATAGATTTATCCTCCCGACTTGATACTAAGGACAGTTTAACATTTTAACGCATAAAAGTAAAGACCTTTTTTGCAGTTTTTCCATGAATTGCCGCCCTTTTTTTGCGGGAAACGCTACTCTTGCGGGGGTTCCTCCTCTTCGCCGGGGTCCTGGGCCGCGATTTCTTCAATAATCGACCGGATCTCCTCCACCCCTTCCCCGGTCTCGGCGGAAAAGGGGATCATGGTGATTTGATCCGCATAGGGGATCTCCTGCTGCAAAGCGGCCAGCCGGTCGGCCTGCTGCTTTTTGGAGAGCTTGTCCCGCTTGGTCAGCACCACCACAAAGGGGAATTCGTGCTCAATGAGGTAGTCGATCATCTGCAAATCGTCGGCGGTGGGAGGGTGGCGCATATCCACCAGCTGGAACACCAGCTGGATGTTGCGGCCGTCGTTAAAATACCCCTCAATCAGCTGGGCCCAGCGCTGCTTCTCACTTTTTGCCACCTTGGCGTAACCGTAGCCTGGCAGGTCGGCAAAGCGGACGTTTTCCAGCCGAAAAAAGTTGATGGTCACCGTCTTTCCAGGCATGGCGCTGACCCGGGCCAGCTGCTTGCGGTTGAATATCTTGTTGATCATCGAGGATTTGCCCACATTGGACCGCCCGGCAAAGGCGATCTCCGCCACGTCGGACGGGGGCAGCTGGTCGAACCGCCCATAGGAGGACTCAAACGCGATGTTGTGAAAATTCATGTCCTTCTCCTTTTTCCCATCACTGGGCCAAAACGGCCTCCGGTTTGGCAGGCGCTTTTTTCAGCACCGCGTGGATCTCTTTCCCCTCTTCCCGGGGGCAGAGGGCGGTTTGGAGCACCGTCTCCACATGGTCGGCGGGGATAAAGCGGATGGCTTCCTTCACCACCGGATCCACCTCATAGAGGTCGGGCAGGTTCTCCTTGGGAATCAAGACGGTCTTGATCCCAGCCCGGTAGGCCGCCATGGTCTTTTCCCGTAGCCCGCCAATGGCCAGGACCCGGCCGCGGAGGGTGATCTCGCCGGTCATAGCCACATCCCGGCGGACCGGGGTGCCGGTGAGGGCGGAAACCAAAGCGGTGGTCAGGGTAACCCCGGCGGAGGGGCCGTCCTTGGGCACAGCGCCCTCGGGCAGATGGATGTGGATGTCTTTGTTCTTATAAAAATTGGGGTCGATGCCATATTCCTGGGCCCTGCTGCGGATATAGCTGATGGCTGCCTTGGCCGATTCCTTCATCACATCGCCCAGGGAGCCGGTCAGCTCCACCTTTCCGGAACCTTCCATGACAGCCACCTCCACCTGGAGCATCTCGCCCCCTACGGAGGTCCAGGCCAGGCCGTTGACCAGGCCGATCTCATCCCGTTCGGCGGGCTCGTCCGGCCGGAACCGCTTGGGCCCCAGGTAATCGTACAGGCTCGCCCCGGTGATCACCACACGGGAAGCGCCTTTGCCCACAATTTCCCGGTCCGCTTTGCGGCAGAGGGCACCGATCTCCCGTTCCAGCTTGCGCACCCCGGATTCCCGGGTGTAGAAGTCGATGAGGCCGTAGATGGCATCGTCGGCCAAGCGGAAGGTCTTGGCAGTGAGGCCGTGTTTTTTCATCTGTTTGGCCAACAGGTGGCGCTTGGCGATCTGGAATTTCTCCTCCCGGGTGTAGCTGGGCAGTTCGATGACGTCCATCCGGTCCAACAGGGGTGCGGGGATGGTGCTCAGGTCGTTGGCTGTGGCGATGAAAAACACCTCCGACAGGTCGAAGGGGATTTCAATATAATGGTCGCGGAAGGCAAAGTTCTGCTCTGAGTCCAGCACCTCCAGCATAGCTGAGGAGGGGTCGCCGCGGAAGTCGTTGCCCATTTTGTCCACCTCGTCCAGCAGCATCAGGGGGTTGTTGCTCCCCGCCAGCTTGATGGCGTTGATGATCCGGCCGGGCATGGCGCCGATGTAGGTCTTGCGATGGCCCCGGATATCCGATTCATCCCGCACGCCGCCCAGGGAGATGCGCACGTATTTGCGCCCCATGGCCTTGGCAATGGAGCGGGCGATAGAGGTCTTGCCCACGCCGGGAGGGCCCACCAGGCAGATGATCTGGCCCTTGATATCCGGCGCCAAGGCGCGGGTGGCCAGCACCTCCAAGATGCGCTCCTTGACCTTCTGTAGGCCATAATGCTCCTTATCCAGCAGCTTTTCTGCCTTTTGCAGGTCGATTTTATCCTTGGTGGATTTGTTCCAGGGCAGCTCCAGGCAGGTGTCCAGGTAGCCCCGGATCACCCCGCCCTCGTGGGAGTTGGAGGGCAGCTTCATCAGCCGGTCAGCCTCTTTATACAGCTTTTCCCGCGCCTCATCGGGGAGGGCCAGCTGGTCGATCTTCTCAAAGTACTGCTGGGCCTCGTCCACCGGGTTGTCGCTCTCCCCCAGTTCCTCCTGGATGACACGCATCTGCTCCCGCAGGTAGTATTCCCGCTGGTTTTTGTCGATGGACTCCTTGACCCGGTCGTAGATGTCCTTTTCCAGGCTGAGGATGTCGTTCTCACTCTCCAAATAGGAAGCCAGCAGTTCCAGCCGTTTGACCGGGCTGGTGGCGATGAGGATCTCCTGTTTCTCCTCGATCCGCAGGGGGATGTTGGCGGCGATGTATTCCGCCACATAGTGGGGGTCCTCAGAGATCAGGGCATTGATCACCATGTCCTTGGGCATCTTGGGGGAAAGGGAACAGTATTCTTCAAACAAGTCCTTGACTGTGCGCATCAGCGCGTCGCAGGTGTTCAGTTCCGACGGCCGGGCCTCCCGAAGGGGGAACTCCAGAGTCTCGGCGGTGTAATAGGGCTCAGTGTCCACCAAATGGCGGAGCTTGGCCCGATACAGCCCCTCCACCAGAACCCGCAGGTTGTTGCCGCTGCCGGATTTGACAATCTGTTTCACCTCCGCGACAACGCCCACATGGAAAAGGGCGCGCTCGTCGGGGTCTTCCACCCGGACATCCTTTTGGGTCACCAAAAAAATGCGGCGGTCTTTTTCCATTACATCTTGCAGGGCTTTGATGGATTTTTCCCTGCCCACCTCAAAGTGCAGAACCATTTTAGGGAACAGCACCAGCCCCCGCATGGCCAGCAGGGGAAGAACAATCGGTTCAGGTCGGTTGTTAATTTCATGCATTGTTGTAACCTCCCTATCTATCGGCATTCCGCCAATTGGCAGAAAAACGCATGTTTTTGTCATTCAAGTATATCGAAAAACTCCAATAAAAGCAAGGGGCATTCTTTTGCCAATCTGTTTCAAAAAAATGAAGGGGGGAACCGCTTCCCCTCCCCTTCCCCACCGGCGGGATTCCGCGGCAGAAACAGATAACCCGGCGGGCGCCTCCACAAGGGGAAAACCAGGGGCCGGATTATGCCCCGTCTGCAAAACTCCTCGCCCAGGAGGAGCATCTCTTCCCCGGGATGTTATGGCCGGTTTCTGCCCCTTCTACAGGGAAAGCCGCCGATTGTATCGGCGGCTTTACACCTCTATATTGGTACGATAGACAACTTTTTATGCGTTTTCCGCTTGCAGCTTCCTTTAGCTGGATGCAGTATCCCGTCCCAGCCGCTGGCGCTTGGAAGCGCTCAGCTGGATGTTAAAAGGGGAGCGGTTTTCATCCCGGATAATCACCGGCTCGCCGGTTCCCTCCACACACTCCCGGGTGATTTCAATCCGCTCGATGGTGTAATCCGACGGGGCGGTGAACATCAAATCCCCCAGGGTTTCCTCCATGATAGAACGCAGGCCCCGGGCGCCGGTTTTGCGCTCAATGGCCTTTTCCGCCACCGCACGCAGAGCGTCCTCCTGGAACACCAGCTCGATGTTGTCCAGTTCAAACAATTTTTTATACTGTTTGAGGATGGAGTTTTTGGGCTCCACCAAGATCCGGGTCAGTGCTTCCTCATCCAGGTTGGAAAGGGTGGTCACAATGGGCAGACGTCCCACCAACTCGGGGATGATGCCAAACTTGACCAGGTCATGGGGGACCAGTTCCTTAAGCAGCTCATCCCGCTCTTTGTCCCGGGAGGCCTTCACCGTCGAGCCGAAGCCCATGCTGGAGGTTGCGACCCGTTTCTCGATGATTTTCTCGATCCCCTCGAAGGCGCCGCCGCAGATGAAGAGGATGTTGGTGGTGTCGATGTGGATAAACTCCTGCTGGGGGTGTTTGCGCCCGCCTTGGGGCGGCACGTTGGACACCGTTCCCTCCAGGATTTTCAGCAGGGCTTGCTGCACCCCTTCGCCGCTGACGTCCCGGGTGATGGAGGGGTTTTCACTCTTGCGGGTGATCTTGTCGATCTCATCGATGTAGATGATGCCACGCTGGGCCCGCTCCACATCGTAATCCGCAGCCTGGATCAACTTGAGGAGGATGTTTTCCACATCCTCGCCCACATATCCTGCCTCGGTGAGGGTAGTTGCATCGGCGATGGCAAAGGGCACCCCCAGCACCTTGGCCAGGGTCTGGGCCAGCATGGTCTTGCCCACGCCGGTGGGGCCCAAAAGAAGGATGTTGGATTTGGTCAGTTCCACATCATCCGATTTGCCGTAATAGATGCGCTTATAGTGGTTGTACACCGCCACCGAAAGGGCCATCTTAGCAGTGTCCTGCCCGATGACATACTCGTCCAGGATTTCTTTGATCTCCCGGGGTTTGGGGATGGTGACCTCCGCCTCTTCCTTAGCCGCCCTGTTTTTTTGCCGGGGAGCTGCACCCTCATCCATCAAGATGCTTTCGCACAACTCCACGCACTCGTTGCAGATGCAGACCCCCGGGCCGGCGATCATCCGGCTAACTTGATCCTGGGTCTTTCCACAGAAGGAGCAGCGCAGCGTTTTCATTTCATCATTTTTTGCCATAGGGTACCTCCGTACTTCTTCGGAAGATGGACAAAATTGGGGGCGGTTGTCCACTGCCCCCAATTCCCGATTTATTGTTCGCCGTGTTTGACCATGACCTTGTCCACCAAACCGTAATCGCAGGCCTGCTGGGCGGTCATAAAGTTATCCCGGTCGGTGTCCCGCTCGATCTCCGCCAAGGGGCGGCCGGTCTGCTGGGACAGCAAGCGGTTTAAGGTGTCCCGGGTGCGCAGGATGTGGTCGGCGTGGATTTTGATATCCGAAGCCTGGCCCTGCATCCCGCCCAAGGGCTGATGAATCATAATTTCGCTGTTGGGCAGTGCGTACCGCTTTCCGGGGCAGCCGGAAGAGAGGAGGAACGCGCCCATGGACGCGGCCATACCGATGCACACAGTGGAAACATCGCACTTGATGTACTGCATAGTGTCGTAGATGGCCATACCTGCGGTCACCGAGCCGCCGGGGCTGTTGATATACAAATTGATGTCCTTCTCGGGGTCCTGCCCCTCCAGATAAAGCAGCTGCGCGACCACCAGGCTTGCGGTCACATCGTTGACCTCATCACAAAGCATGATAATTCTGTCGTTGAGAAGGCGGGAGTAGATGTCATAGGAACGCTCCCCCCGGCTGGTCTGCTCTACGACCATTGGCACAAGGCTCATAGATGATACCTCCATATTCTAGTGTTTTCCCCGAGGGGAGGATTTTCCCCTCGGGACCGCCCAAAAGGCAATAGACAGTGGAACCCACTGTCTATGTAGCAGCCGCAGCAATTATGTGTATGTTCTAAAGCGCGGGGATTATTCCGCAGCCTCTTCCTCTACCTTTGCCTTCTTCGCAGTGGATTTGCGGGTGGTCTTCTTCTTGGCTTTGGGGGCAACCGCATTCTCCCGCACAAAGTCGATGGCCTTGTTCACTGCGATATCCTTGGAGATCTCGTCGGCGGGCAGCAGCTCTTTGATCTTCTCCAGCTCCATGCCGTAGACTTCGGCAGCCTTTTTGAACTGCTCCTCCAGGTCCTCTTCAGTAGCGGTCAGGTTCTCCAGCTCGGCGATCTTCTCCAGGGCCAGGCGGACTTTCACCTGATGCTCTGCCTGCTCCTTGAAGGTCTCACGGAAGCTCTCGACAGTGCTGCCGGTGTACTGCATGTAAGTCTCCAAGTTCAGGCCCTGCATCTGCAGACGGTAGGCAAAATCCTGGACCATTTCGTCGATTTTCCGCTCGTACATGCAAGCGGGGATATCCGCCTTCATGCCGGCGATGACCGCGTCGACCAGCTTGTTCTCAAACTCATCGTTTGCTTCCAGGTCCTTCTTCTCCTGCAGTTTGGACTTCAGATCGGCTTTCAGGGCCTCCAGGGTCTCAAACTCGCTGACATCCTTGGCGAACTCGTCGTCCAGCTCGGGCAGTTCCACCGCTTTAATCTGGTGAATTTTACATTTGAAGACTGCGGGTTTGCCCTTGAGCTCGTCCACATGGTAGTTCTCAGGGAAGGAGACGTTTACATCAAAATCTTCGCCGATGGCATGGCCGGCAATCTGCTCCTCAAAGCCGGGGATGAACTGGTTGGAACCCAGGGTCAGGGGGAATTCCTCGCCTTTGCCGCCCTCAAAGGCGACGCCGTCGATGAATCCTTCAAAATCGAAGACCACATTGTCGCCCATCTGAGCGGGACGGTCCTCTACCGAGATGGTAGTGCCAGCTCTCTTCTGCAGTTTTGCGATCTCCGCGTCCACATCCTCATCGGTGACGGTGTATTCAACCTTTTCCGCCTCGATGCCCTTGTAGCCCTCGACCTCGACCTCGGGCTTCACAGTGACGGTGGCTTTAAAGGAAAAGCCGTCTTTGCCGACTTCCAGGATCTCGATATCCGCACGGTCCACAGGGGTGATCCCTGCTTCTTTGGCGGCCGCCTCATAGGCGGAGGGGTACAGCTCGTTGACCGCGTCCTCAAAGAACACGCCCTCACCGTACATTTTCTCAATCATATGCCGGGGCGCTTTGCCCTTGCGGAAACCGGGAATGGTGATGGAAGGGGCATTTTTCCGGTAAGAACGATCCACTGCCGCTTTGAATTCCTCGGCGGGAACGCTGATCTCCAATTCCATCAGATTGGTGTCAATTTTTTTGGATGCAGTCAAACTCATTTATATTTCCTCCTGTAGACAGCTATAATAATCCAACCAATTATAGCACATATAATATGGAAATTCCACTGTATTTTCATGATTTATTGGGTTTTTCCTGGATTTCCATGGGGCAGAAGCCCAAAAAATCCGCTGAGATCAACCGGAATTCAATTCCTAGGTAGGTTCCGTTGAGGGCATACCGGCACCCGGAGCCGTGGATATGCCCATAATAACACCGGCGCACCTGGTGTTTGCGCAGCACGTCGATGATCTCAGGGGTGATCTCCTCCCCAAACACCGGAGGGTAGTGGAGGAAGGCCACTTTTTCCAAGCCCTTCCCTGCCGAAGAGAGGGAGGCGTCCAGCCGGGCGGCTTCCCGGGCGACGATTTTTTGATCGTGGGCCTCCCCTTGTTCGAACAGCCAGCCCCTGGAGCCGCAGACGGCGGCCTGCCCCACAGCGATGCTGTTATTATGGAGAATTTGAAGGCTGTCTAAACCGTGTTTGGCGAAAAACTGTTCCATCTTGGATTTGGTGGACCACCAATAATCGTGGTTCCCCTTGAGGATAATCTTACGGCCGGGCAGGCTTTCAATAAATTGGAAATCCTTGAGAGACTGTTCCAGCCCCATGGCCCAGGAGACATCCCCAGCGACTACCACCGTGTCTTCCGGCTTTACCAGCCGCCGCCAATGGGCTTCCAGTTTGTCCACATACCCATCCCAGCCGCTGAAAATATCCATGGGTTTGCCCGCCGCCAGGGGCAGGTGCAGGTCGCCGATTGCATAAAGCGCCATGTTTCTCCTCCCTTCCACTGATTTTTGCTGAATGACACCGCCCCTTTCTGCTCATACTAAGGCCAGGGGATTTCTCCGCCATAGGCGGGAAAGCTACCCATCCATTTTGATGCTGTCAAATTGAAAGGAGCGTTTTTTATGAATCATTCCGAAGGCTGCAGCTGCCCCCATATCCACGGTGTAAAATGTGAAGTTACCAACTGCGTGTACAACGACAAGAAGGAATACTGTACTGCCAATGAGATTAAAGTGGGTCCTTCTTACGCCTCCAGCTCCACAGATACCATCTGTGCCACCTTTAAGCCCGAATAAGCGGGACGGAACAAACAAGGAAAACAGAGGGCGGAAGCCCTCTGTTTTTGCTTCTTCCCTTATTTGAGGTTGTTCCGAATGAAGTTGTAGGCATTGCCGAACAGGATTTTCTCCGCCAGCTCTTTGCCCAAGCCGTCGGCCAGCAGGGCATCGTACAGGTTGTCCACCTTTTCCACCGAATCCAGATAGCCGGGGATGTCCGCGCCATCAAAATCCGAACCCAGGGCGATGGTGTTCTCCCCGCCCAGCTCCAGGAAGTGGTGGACGTGCTTGAGCAGGTCGCTGATGGATGTGGTCTCTCCCCCGTCCACAATGAAATTGCGGTAGTAGTTGAGGCCCACAATGCCGCCCCGGTCCCGGATCTCACAGAACTGGGCATCGGTCAAGTTGCGGCTGTGGCCGCAGATGGCCCGGGAGTTGGAATGGGTGGCGATAAAGGGCTTAGAGGCGATCTTGCACAGGTCGGCAAAGCCCTCGTCGTTGAGGTGGGAAACGTCCACAATGATGTTTTGGCGCTCCATCTCGGCGATGGCTTCCCGGCCGAAGTCGGAAAGGCCGTTGTGGGTCACCGAGCCACTGCCGATCTCGTTGGGGCCATTCCAGGTCAAGGTCAAAAACCGAACCCCGTCTTTGGCGAGTTCCTCAATCATCTCCATCCGGCCCGCCAGGGCTGCGCCGCCCTCCACCGCCAGGATGCCGGCAAATTTGCCCGCCTCAAAGGCGTTGTCCACATCGGCTGCATTCCGCACCTGGGCCAGTTTGCCACTGTACTTCTCCAGCTGGCCGCAAAAATACCGGACGCACTCCCGGTAGTAATCGACCGCGTCCTGCCCCCGCTTCTCATCGGGGACAAAGATGGCATAGGTCTGGGCCCAATGGGTGCCAGGGGCCACCTTATCCAAAGAGATATGGGTCTTAGGGTTGATAAAATCCAGTTTTTCCCGATTGCAGACCATAATGGTATCCGAGTGTAAATCAATAAATCCGGTTGTGTTCATTTGCACAAAACGCTCCTTTTATGTATTGGAAGCTCTCCACCGAAAAGGTTTTCCCGCCCTGGGTCACCACCTCAAAGACATCAAACCGGGGCTGAAGATCCAGGGGATGCTCCTGCAAAAAGGCGGCTGCCGTAGCGATCACCCGTCCTTGTTTTTGCAGAGTCACCGCAGAAAGCGGCGACACCAGGCTGCCCGCCCGGCGGGTTTTTACCTCCACAAAGGCCAGGTATTCCCCGTCTTTGGCGATGATATCAATCTCCCCCCACCGCTTTTTATAGTTGCGGCAGAGGATCTCCATCCCCGCTTCCTCCAGGGCCCCAGCGGCAAAGTCTTCCCCTTTTTGGCCGGTTTCCCCCATAGGCGGCGCCCCCTTACTTAGACAGGTGTTTTTCCAGGGTTTTTAAAAAGCTTCTCCGGTGAATGGGACAAACCCCATGCATTGCTATCATATCATAATGGAGCTTGGTTGGGTACCCTTTGTGCTGACAAAATTTATATTGGGGATAGGCTTTGTCCATCTCCAGCATATACCGGTCCCGGGCAACTTTGGCCAGGATGGAGGCCGCCGCGATGGAGGCGGAAAGGCTGTCTCCTTTTACAATGGTCCGGGTGGGGATGCCAAGGCCCGGGTCCCGGTTGCCGTCCACCAAGGCGCAGTCCGCCGGATGGGATAGGCCCGCCACCGCCCGCTTCATGGCCAGGTAAGTAGCCCCCAGGATGTTGTATGTATCGATCTCCTCCGGCGCGGCAAAGGCGATGGACCAACACAAAGCCTCCCGCTGGATGACCTCAAACAGGGCTTCCCGTTTTTTCTCAGTCAGCTTTTTGGAGTCGTTGACCCCTTCGATCTGCTGCCCTGGGCGCAGGATCACCGCGGCGGCATAGACTGGCCCGGCCAGCGGGCCCCGTCCGGCTTCATCCACCCCGCAAACGGCGCAAAAGCCCTCCCCTGCCGCCTCTTTTTCATAGGCGAGCATATCAATGGAAGATGGTTCTTTCAAATTGGTTTCCCCCTTGAAAAACCGCCGCCCAACCGGAATCGGGCGGCGGTTTCTAGTTTTGTCCGCAGAATTTTTGTTTCCCAGAGGCTATTCCTCAGGGAGATATGCATCCTCAAGCCCTTGCGAGCCGTTATACGTTTTGCTATTTCTTGGGCTTGCCGCCCTTGGGTTTGGACCCCGGGCCCTTGTGGACTGCGCCGGGCCGCTTCTTGCTGGAAGCTGCCGGTTTTCCAGGCTTATAATCCTTGATATACGCCTTTCGTTCCCCTTGGAAATTTCCGGTCTGGCGGAGCTTATAGTGCTTCTCCCCGCCTTCCTGGTAGGCTTTGGACCGGCGGACTTTCTTCTCCTTCACCGGGACCTCCAGGGCGCGGCGGGGCCGGCCCCCGGAGAAATCCTCCGGTTTTTCCAGGGAAATGTTGCCGATCTTGCCGCTGCGGAACTCGTCCAGCACGGTGATGGCCGCTCGCTCGGTGTTGACCGATCCGCCGGACATCAGCATTCCCCGCTTGCGGGCCACCAACTCCAACAGGTCGTAGCCGTCCAGATCCTGTGCCTCCTCGGCGGTGATTTTGTACCGCTCGGTGACCAAGGGCAGATAATCCTTGCAAAGAACCTCCAAAAGGCGCATGGCCAGCATCTCAATGTCCATGACGTCGTCCTTGATGGCGCCGGTGAAGGCCAGATGCTCGGCCACCTCTTGGTCGTCAAACTTGGGCCAGAGGACACCGGGCATGTCCAATAGCTCGGCGCCGGATTCCAGCTTGGCCCACTGTTTTCCCCGGGTGACGCCGGGGCGGTCCTCCACCTTGGCCACCCGGGACCCAGCCATCCGGTTGATGAAGGAGGATTTGCCCACGTTGGGGATGCCCACAATCATCATGCGGATAGGGCGCCCCCCCATGCCCTTTTGTTCCAGCCGTTCCAGCTGGTCTTTTAAGACCTCCCGCACCGCCGGCAGGAAAGCTTTGAGCCCCCGGCCGCTGCGGCAATCGGTGGGCAGGGCGGTAATCCCTTTGCTTTTGTAATAGTCGCACCACTGGCGGTTGACCGCCTCGTCGGCGGCGTCGCATTTGTTGAGCAGCAAGAGGCGGGGCTTGTTCCCCAAAATCCGGTCGATTTCCGGGTTGCGGCTGCTGAAGGGGATGCGGGCATCGGTCAGCTCAATGACAATGTCCACCAGCTTCAGGTCTTTCTCCATCAGCCGGCGGGTCTTGGTCATATGACCGGGAAACCACTGGATCGAAACGGTCTCGTCCATGATCAATTCACCTTTCCTATCTGATTGACCGGCAGCAGACGGAACAGCGCCCGGCCCATAATGTATCGTGTATCCACCATGCCCACGGCGCTGGAACGGCTGTCCAGCGATTCGTTGCGGTTGTCCCCCAGAAGGAAAACACAGCCCTCCGGCACTGTCTGGAGGAATTCCATGTCGTACTGGCTGGTGGTGGGGGCGTTGACATAGGGTTCCTCCAGGGCTTTGCCGTCCACATAGACCACCCCGGCTTCAAAATCAATGTCCACCTCCTGGAACTCGGTGGCGATGATCCGCTTGATCAAAGGGTGTTCCGGGTCCCCCTGCTGGGTGACCACCACCACATCCCCTGGCTGGGGCTGGTAGAAAAGGCCGGAGACCAGGAGCCAGTCCCGGTTGTGGAGAGTAGGCTTCATGGAGTTGCCGTCCACGCTGGCAAAGCGGAAGGCAAAGGTGAACAGCACCACCATGCACAGGATGGAGACGACGGCCACCTCCATCCACTCGTACAGTTCCCGGTAAGCCTGCTCCTTATGCTTCTCTTTGCTGCCCAGCATATCCCTGCGCGGATACTGTTCCATCCCAATGCTCCCCCATTTTGGTGATCTTATCCCCGAAAAAGCACAGAAAGGGACAGTAACTGTCCCTTTCTGCTCCACGCAATTTAGCGAATTGCCTCTTTAACTTTTGCCGCTTTGCCCACGCGATCTCTCAGGTAGTACAGCTTGCTTCTGCGGACCTTACCGCTTCTGACCAGCTCAACCTTCTCGATGTTGGGGGAGTGAACAGGGAATACTCTCTCCACGCCGCAGCCATGGGATACACGGCGGACGGTGAAGGTCTCGGAGATGCCGCCATGTTTCTTGGCGATGATGGTGCCCTCAAAGACCTGGATTCTCTCTCTGTCGCCCTCTTTGATCTTCACGTGAACCTTGACGGTGTCGCCGATGTTCAGTGCGGGCAGTTCTTTTTTCATGCAATCCTGCGCGATGTGCTGCAAAGCATCCATTGATACTTCCTCCTTAATATATACGGACATTCATTCCCGTGATACGGCAGCGGACTGTCCGCTTTAATGTCGGCCAAATGGCCGGGCACTAAACCCCATTGCCGGAGCAATGGTCACTACATGCCTAAATATAATACCACAGCTTTGTGGAACATGCAAGGCTTTTTTGCCAATTAGGCAAAAATTTCGCCCTTTCCATTGTAGATTTGACGGCGGATCACCCGGTAGCCGTCGTGGGGGCGCCCCGCAAATTCCACCAAGGCCCCAATGACCAGCATGGGGTTGATGTTGAGGGTGCTTCCCGCTGCGGCCCGAAGCTCCAGGTGGAGCTGGGAATCCTCCTCCCGGTGGGAGAGAACCTCAAAGTGGGGCTTGATGTCCACATCCAGCATCCCCTTTTTGCTGCGCTTGAGAACCATGATGGCATCCTGGGCAAGGAACCCTTCCAGGAGTGCGGCCAGCTCCCCCGCCGTCAGCCCGGCGAAGCGGATATCCACTCCGTAGTCCGCTTTGGCGATCTCCTTCATCTCCATCACCGGCTCGGCCACCTGGGTGACCTCTAATCCGGTGGGCAGCACCCGGTTGAGGGCGGTTTTTACCTCCTCCAAGGAGAAATCATCCTCCACAAGGCGGGTCTCAAAGGATTCGCAGAGGCTTTCAAACCCCAGGGAGATGGGCATGGCAAAGGTGGTGTAGATATGGGGGTTGAACCCCTGGGTGTACCACACCGGGATGCCGGACCGCTTGATGGCCCGGTCGATGCACCGGTTGACGTCCAGGTGGGAGATGTATTTGGCCCGCCCGGTCTTGGTGAAAAACACGCGGATGGTCTTCATCAGCAGCACCTCCCGCCCACCAGCCGGTTGGCACCACAGCCGCTGCACTGCTGGCGGCAGTGGGGCGTGGTCTCATCGGCGTGGGCTTTTTTGTTTTCCCGGATGAAAAATTCCTTGGTGACAAAGTAATCCAGGTGATCCCAGGGCATGATTTCGTCAAACTCCCGTTTGCGGCTGGCGTAGAACGCCCCGTCGATGCCGCATTCCGCCATGGCCTCGTTCCACCGCTCGATCTTGAAGTGCTCGCTCCAGCCGTCCAGAGTGGCCCCCCGGCGCCAGGCCCCTTCCACCACATCGCAGAGGCGGCGGTCGCCCCGGGCCAAAATCCCCTCCAGCACGCTGATGGTGGAATCATGGTAGTTGACGGTGATCTTCTTGGACCGCACCGAATGGAGCAGATGCTGCTGCTTCTCTTTGAGCTGGGGGATGGTATCCTGCGGTTCAAACTCAAAGGGGGTGAAAGGCTTGGGGACAAAACAGGCCACGCTGATGGTGACGTTGACCCCTTTGCCCTTGGGCTTGGTGGGCAGGCTGTAAAAGAGGTCCACCACCTTCTGGGCCAGATTGGCGATGCCTTCGATGTCCTCCAGCGTCTCGGTGGGCAAGCCCATCATAAAATAGAGCTTTACATTGGTGTATCCGCCTTCAAAGGCGGTTCGGCAGGTGGAAAGGACGTCCTCCTCCCGCACGTTTTTGTTAATGACGTCCCGCAGGCGCTGGGTTCCAGCCTCCGGGGCGAAGGTCAGGCCGCTTTTGCGGACCTTCGCCACCTGCTCCAGCAGCTTGTCCGAGAAGTTGTCAATCCGTAGGCTGGGCAGGGAGAGGCCGACCCGGTCCTTTTCGGTCCAGGGGAGCATCTCCTCCAAAAGGGGCTCCAACTGGGAATAGTCGCTGGTGGAGAGGCTGGAAAGGGAGATTTCATCGTACCCAGTGCTCTGGCACAGATCCCGGGCGCTCCCGTTGACGGTGCCGTAGTTCTTTTCCCGGATGGGGCGGTAGATAAACCCCGCTTGGCAGAACCGGCAGCCCCGGATGCAGCCCCGGAAGATCTCCACCATAGCCCGGTCGTGGACCGTCTCAATGAATGGGACAACAAACTCCTTGGGGTAAAAGACCTTGTCCAGGTCTTTTATAATCCGCTTTTTCACCGTAGCAGGGGCACCATGGGTGGGGGTTACCGCGGCGATGGTGCCGTCCTCTTTGTAGGAGACGTCGTAGAACTGGGGTACATACACCCCTTCGATCTGGGCGGCAGCCTCCAGGAATTGGAGCTTAGTCCACCCTTCGGCCTTGGCCTTTTTGTAGAGGTCGATGGTCTCCATGTTGACCTCTTCCCCTTCCCCCAGGAAAAAGAGGTCGATGAAGTCGGCGATGGGCTCAGGGTTGCAGGCACAGGGCCCGCCGGCCACCACGATGGGGGAAAGCCCTGTCCGGTCTTTGGAACGCACCGGCAAGCCCGCCAGATCCAGCATGTTGAGGATGGTGGGGAAGCTGAGCTCGTATTGGAGCGTAAAGCCGATGAAGTCGAACTGGGCGATGGGGTCAAAGCTCTCCAGCCCGTAGAGGGGGATGCCATTTTCCCGCATCTTCCCTTCCATATCCACATCGGGGGCGAAGACCCGCTCGCACCAGATGTCCTCACGGGCGTTTTTTAGGGAATAGAGGATCTTCATCCCCAGGTGGGACATGCCCACCTCGTAGAGGTCGGGGAAGCAGAAGGCAAACCGCACCATATCCGGGGTGAGCTCTTTGACCACGCTGTTCAGCTCCCCGCCGGTGTACCGGGCGGGCTTCTGCACCTCCATCAAAATTTTATCCAACTGGGATATCTCCATAGCAATCATCCATTCTGCCGCTTCGCGCCGGCACAAATCATAAAACAATGCCCATCTCGCCACGCGAAGCTGGCAAGACATTCTTTCTGTTAAGGCAGGCAGAGGCAGCTTGCCATCTCCCTCTGAAAACGGCAAAAGGCCCGCAAGCCACCTTTCCCACACCACAACAGAGGCTTACAATCCTATCAATTATACACGATTTTAGCCGTCAACACAACTGCAAAGCCGCCGGAGGCAAAAGGCCGAAAAGAGGAAGGGTGCTTGCCAGGGCAAGCCGTATTTTCCCCTTTGCCCGCCCCTCCTTCCTCTTTTCCACAGTATACTATGGGAAAACGCAGCCCGTCAATCCTGTTGGACAGCCCCTTTTCCGGTGCCCGCGCTATGCCGGAACATCTCTCAAAGCCCGATATTCCCCATCCCTTTCCCGAGGCTGGTGTTGCTCCCCTTTCCACCGGTGTGCTATAATGGCTAAAAGGGTAATTTCCCTGGAAATTGGGGAAACGGAGGTGCTTAACATGGATGCATCCATCCAAAAATGGCGGGCAGAATACCAAACGGTCACAGGGACAATCTTTGTGGTAGGGTTTGTGCTGTACAGCATTTTGGGGGTGTTTTTCTCTTACAGCAACGGCTCTTCGCCAGTGATGGCCGCCGCCATCGGAATGGCAGGCGGATACTTCTTCTTCTCTATCCTATCGGGGCTCCTTTGGACGATCCGGTTTGTGGCCGGAAAATCCCTGCGGACCAAGGTGCTGCTCACCGTCTTTTTCCCAGTGCCGGTTTGGCTTGTTTTGGCCGGCATTTTTTACAGCGTCCCCTATGGGGTGTATAACTTCCGGGAGCTCCGCAGGTGTCCCCGGTAATACCCACCCGGCGGCATTCAAAAAGCCCATGCGCCTATCCAATCGACTGGCGCATGGGCTCTCTTCTTTTGTAAGGCTCACTCCTTTACAATGGCGGTGGCCAAATAGAGGCAGGTGAGCAGCAGGGTGATGTTGCGGCTGTCGGATAGAAATAGGTAAACCGACAAGGCAAACAGCGGGACCAATGCCGCAAAGGAGAGAAAAGAGAAGGCGAAGTCGATACTCTCCGGCGGGATGCAGTTCTCCAAGGCGAGGCGCATCAGGTTGCCCCCATCTAAATTGCCGATGGGCAGCAGGTGGAAAATCCCCAATACCCCGCTGATAGCTGTAAACATCGCCCCCACCGGCTGTTCCCCCCACAGGAGAAGCACCGGCAGGGCGGTGGCGAAGCTGAACACCGGACCCATTAGGTGGATGCAGGCTTCCCCAGAGCGGGAAACGGGTCTCTCCCCCCGCTGGATGTGGATGCCCAGCCCGGTGAGGGAAACCGACCGGATCTCCCCGCCGGCGAGGGCGAACCCCACCAGGTGGCCCACCTCATGGATGAGGATGCACAGCAGCATCATAGCGGAAAATCCCGACCGGTCAGCGGTCAGGAAAAGGGCCAGCAGCAGAAAAAAGGAGAAGCCGCAGCGCACTGGGGTGTCGAATAGGCGGATGGTCATTGGACAAGATCCTCCTGGAACAGCCAGGCGGGATCGGCCGTCAGGCCCCCGGCCTCGACTTCAAAGTGGAGATGGGGCCCAGTGGAGATCCCGGTGCTGCCCACCAGGGCGACCCGCTCCCCCTGGCGCAGGTTCATCCCCTCTTGGGCGATGAGGGCGGAACAGTGGCCATAGGTGGTCTTGAGGCCGCCCCCGTGGTCGATCACCAGGTAATTTCCCAAAATAGCTGACTCCCCGGTCTCCACCACCCGGCCGGGCAGCACCGCTTTGATGGGGGTTCCCGTAGGTGCGGCGATGTCCATACCGGTGTGGAAATCCAGGTTGTCGGTCAAGGGGTGCAGACGGTACCCAAAGAGGGAGGTCACCGTTCCGGAGACCGGTGTCGCCAGCTTGGCCGAGACCATCACCGGCGCCAAGGTCATCCCCTCTGGGGGTTCCATCCGCTCGTTTTTGTCCTTCCAGCTCACCGGGTTCCACCCCCCCTTGCCATCCAGCACCGGCTCACTGGAGGAGGAATTCTCCCCTTCTGGCAGCCCAAATCCAGGCAGGCTGGAGGCGTCCGGCTCCGGGGTCAGCACTTCCCCTTCCCCAGGCCGCCCAGCAGAGGTGGGAAGCCCCTCGTCCTCGGTGTCCGATTCATCCCCCATATCCAGGGAGGATGGGTCGGCGGCGTAGGGCAGCACCATGGGCTGACTTTCAGACCCGCTTGCGGGCTCCTCTGGCTGGGATGCCATAGAGGGCGCAGGCTCCGGCTGGGACTGTGTGCTTTGGGGCGATTCCACCGGCACAATGCCGGAGAACAGCTTAGAGACATAGTCGTACTGGAAATTCTCCGGGCCGTACTGCCTGGCCTTCTGCCACAACGCCGGGAAATCCACCGATTCCTCGCTCATCCGGGCGACCGTTTCCCGGGCTTCCAAGGTAAAATCCGGGTTGATGCGGGCAGCCAGAAATGCCCCCATCAACAGGGCGATACAAAAACCCATCTGCACCATCAGCACCACCGGGATCGGGTCCGGGGGCTTGCGGTTCTGCCTGCGGTTTCGGGGGTAATAGCTTCTTCTTCGATCCATCATTTTCCCGCCTCCTGACATTCGGATATTCTACCTCCATTCCTATGCCAAAAAATCAGGGAAAATGCGCAAAGAAGCCCGGCCAATTGGCCGGGCTTCTTTAAAACCGCAGGATTATTGTTTGCTCTTGATGTACTCATCAATGGACTTGGCCGCAGTTTTGCCTGCGCCCATGGCCAGGATAACCGTTGCGGCGCCAGTCACCGCGTCACCGCCGGCGTAAACGCCCTCGCGGCTGGTCTTCATGGAATCGTCGGCCACAATGCAGCCCCACTTGTTGGTGTCAAGGCCCTTAGTGGTGTTCTTGATCAGCGGGTTGGGGGAGGTGCCGATAGCCATGATGACGGTATCCACATCCAGGACGAAGTTGGAACCCTCTTTGGCGATGGGACGGCGGCGGCCGGAAGCGTCGGGCTCGCCCAGCTCCATCTCCACACATTCAATGCCGATGGTGTTGCCTTTGTCGTCGCCCAAGATCTGAACGGGGTTGTTCAGGTTCTTGAAGATGATCCCCTCTTCTTTGGCGTGGTGGATTTCCTCCAGACGGGCGGGCATCTCCTCTTCGGACCGGCGGTAGATGATATAAGTCTCGGCACCCAGGCGTTTGGCACAGCGGGCGGCGTCCATAGCCACGTTGCCGCCGCCCACGACGGCGACTGCCTTGCTGTGGCGGATGGGGGTCTCATAGCCCTCGTCGCCCTTGTAAGCCTTCATCAGGTTGACGCGGGTCAGGTACTCGTTGGCGGAGTAGACACCCACGTAGCTCTCGCCAGGGATGCCCATGAAATTGGGCAGACCGGCGCCGGAGGCGATGAACACTGCTTCAAAGCCCATGTCGTCCATAATCTCATCGATGGTGAGGACTTTGCCGATGACCATGTTGGTCATGACTTTGACGCCCTGCTGCTTCAGGATGTCCACCTCGTTGGCGACGATCTCTTTGGGCAGACGGAATTGGGGGATACCGTACACCAGAACGCCGCCAGCCACATGGGAGGCTTCGAAGATGGTGACGTCGTAACCCCAAGAGGCCAGGTCGCCGGCACAGGAAAGGCCGGCAGGGCCGGAGCCAATAATGGCGACTTTGTGGCCGTTGGACTCGACTTTTGCCACTTTGGGCTCGCAGTGGGTCATGTTCCAGTCGGCGACAAACCGCTCCAGACGACCGATGGCGACAGGCTCGCCTTTGATGCCCCGGACGCATTTGCTCTCACACTGGGATTCCTGAGGGCAGACGCGGCCGCTGATAGCGGGCAGGCAGTTGGTGGTCTTGATGATCTCATAGGCGCCGACAAAATCCCCCTCAGCGACCTTGGCGATGAACTCAGGGATGCGCACGTTAACCGGGCAGCCGGCAACGCAGGGTTTGTGTTTGCAGTTGAGGCAGCGTTTGGCCTCTTCAATAGCCATCTCCTCGGTGTAGCCCAGGGTGACTTCCAGGAAGTTTTTGTTGCGGACGTTGGGGTCCTGCTCCGGCATGGGAGTTTTTGTCAAAATCATATTAGGCATTGTGGTGACCTCCTAATCCGAGACGGCAGACGTGGTCTTTCTCTTCTTCTTTGTAGAATGTATTGCGGAGCATCAGCTCATCAAAGTCAACCTCATGGCCGTCAAAGTCAGGGCCATCCACGCAGGCGAACTTGATCTTGCCGCCTACAGTGACACGGCAGCCCCCGCACATCCCGGTGCCGTCGATCATGATGGGGTTCAAGCTGACGATGGTCTTGATGCCGTAGGGCTTGGTGACCTCGCAGACAAATTTCATCATGACGACAGGGCCGATGGCGATGACCAGGTCATACTCGTTGCCGGCGTCGATCAGGGACTGGAGCTTGTTGGTGACAAAGCCCTTCTCGCCGTAGGAGCCGTCGTCGGTGGTGATGTACAGGTTGTCGGAGACAGCTTTGAACTCATCCTCCAGGATTACAATGTCCTTGTTGCGGAAACCGGCGATGACATCGACTTTGCAGCCCATCTCATGGAGGGCTTTGGCGGAGGGATAGGCGATGGCGCAGCCGACGCCGCCGCCGATGACGCAGGCTCTCTTGTAGCCTTCCAAATGGGTGGGCTCACCGAGAGGACCGACGAAGTCCAGAATCTCATCTCCTGCTTCCATTTCGGCAAGGCGCATGGTGGATGCGCCGGCGGCCTGGAAGATGATGGTGACCGTCCCGGTCTCAGGGTTTTTATCGGCGACGGTCAGGGGAACACGCTCTCCCTTTTCGTCGATGCGGAAGATGATAAACTGGCCGGCTTTGACTTTCCGGGCGATGAAAGGCGCTTCAATCTCCATCATGGTAACCGATGGATTCAGCTGTCTTTTTGAGACAATCTTATACATAGAAACCTCCTATTGTTTGCCTGGGCCCAAGGGAACCGGCCGCGGCAATATTTCAAGCGGTGGCAAAACGAAGGGGCCTCTCCCGGTGATCTGTCTACCCCTTGTTTGACAAATCCCTGTCAACCCCTAACAGGAATTAGATTATCATATTTAGCCCTACAAATCAAGGGAAAGTGAAAAAACAAAGGGACTTTTCCATAAAAAAGTCCCTTTGTTTTCTAAGATTCGACATCGCTTTGTGCGTTTACGCCGGGGAATGGCTGTCAGCAGGGGGACTGCATCATCCTTCCCCACAGCGGGAGAAGGGCCTATCCTCCCCTAATCCACCACAATGAGGTAGCACTCGGCGTAGATATCAGGGTCATTTTCCCAATATGCAGTGAGGAGTATCTCCCCAGGGCTGCGCCCAGTGACAGCGATGGCATCACCCCGGTCCACCGTCCGTGCTACATTTTTACCCTTCAGGGTCTCCACTTCCCACCGAATCTTACCGGCAGAAGCACCTTTGGGCAGGATCGAAGCAGTGATGCGGTCGCTCTCCCCCACCGGGAGCTCCAGCTCATAGGTGTCCAGCTCGATCTCCTCGGGGGCGTCGCCGCTGTCCCCGTCTTCGGTGACATAGACTACGCAGTAGGCTTCCACATCCCCATCTGCGGCGGTGGCGACGATCTCACAGGTGCCTTCTTTTTTCGCCTTCACAACGCCGGAAGAGGACACGGTTGCCACCGAGGAGTTGGTGGTATCCCAGGTGACCCCCTTTCCCGAGGCGCTGGAGGGGCCGATGG
>NZ_CABRJC010000024.1:0-24692 GCF_902471145.1 uncultured Merdimmobilis sp. | reverse complement strand
TGGGAATGTGGATATTTACCTGCGTTTGCTTGGGGATTTGGGCTTGGACGAAACAGTTCTAATTCGTCACAACGAAACATAAAGATGTTTCGGAACGTTTAAAAGCCATCAGCCCACAGCTGTACCAACAGGTGAAACAGGTGCTGGAGAAAAACAAAAGCGAGCGGCATATCCGCGGCGGAATGGCCACCAAATCCAAGTATGAACGGCTCAAGGAACGGGAATCCAAGGGGCGGTAGCCAAAACACACAAGAGGGCGGGGAACGGTGTTCTCCCGCCTTTTTTGCATACCAGCGGCTATTTTTTCGCAGATAGTTATTGACATATGCCAAAAATAATAGTATGCTAAGGTTGCAAGGTAATTAGCATATGATAAAAACCTATCTGTCCACAAGAAAGGAGAGCTACACAAATGAGAAATCATGCCAATTGTCAAAATGGAATGGGCGGCTGCGGACGCCGCCAGGAAAAAATGGTGCATGACAGCTGCGAATCCCACGGCAAAGGGAGCTCCTGCTGGATGAACAGATGCAGCCCCAGACGGGATGGCTGCGGACCTCATGGCAAAGATGGCTCCTGCCGTCGGATGAACTGCCAGGAGGCTCCCACTCGGGAGCTGCTGCTTCAGCAGAAGGAGTTTTTGGCCCAGCGGCTGGCAGAGGTGGAAGAACAGCTGAGCCATCTGCCCGCCGAGCCAACAGAACAGCCTGCACAGTAAAAACGAAACGAGGTGCTTTTTCCCATGGGACGTCCAAGAAAATGGAAACGAGTCTGCGGCCTCCCCCCGGTGGAGAGCTTTTCCGGCGGGTGGAACGGCCATGATGCCCCCATCCTCCTGAATGTGGAGGAATATGAAGCCATCCGCCTCATCGATTTGGAGGATATGACTCAGGAAGAATGCGCCGCTCAGATGGAGGTCTCCCGGCCTACGGTGCAGCTGCTTTACAACAGCGCCCGCAAAAAGGTGGCCCAGTTCTTGGTCGGCGGCGGCCGGCTGGAGATCGCCGGGGGAGATTACCGCATCTGCGGAAGCGACGGTCCCCGCGGCGAAGCTTCCCGCTGCCATCACCGCCACTGCTGCAAAAAACATGGGAACTGCCCTCATTAACTCATCCAAGGCCAAAAAAGGAGACGCAGATGCGTCTCCTTTTTTTCTATTCCCATGCAGGTGAGAGCAACCGGGCCCTCTCTCCCCACAGCACCCTTACAGCTGGATGCCGTCGTAATAGCTCTGGACCGTCGCGCCGTCCACCCCGCGGGTGTCATACAACTCCGGCAAAGTGCCTTTCCACTGGCTGCCCAAGGTGTCGATGCCGCTGTCCAGGAACTGGAGGGCATAGACCACCGCTCCGGTAACCCCCAAGGCCAGAACATCCTCGTCCAGGTCAAAATATTCGTTGTGGTGGTCGGCCCCAGTGCCTTTCTCCGGGTTGTTGACCCCCAGGTAGACAAACACACCCGACCACATCTTTTGCAGCTGGGAGAAGCTCTCCGACGCCATCCAAGGCTCCGGCTGGCAAATGGCATCCTCCCCGATTTCCGCCCCGATCACCTGGCGGGCAAAGGCGGCGCACACAGGGTCGTTGTCCACCGGGAATCCCGGCTGGGTGAAGCTGTTGTAGGTGACGGTACAGCCGTAGGCCGCCGCGGTGGAATCCACCAACCGGCGCATCTCCTCCCGGAAGGGAAGGCCCACCTTTTCCCGGTCAAACAGCCGCACCGTCCCGGCAAACCGCAGGTCGCTTGGAATGATGTTTTTCGCGGTGCCGGCCTCCACCAAGCCGATGGAGAGGGTCAGCGGCGCAAAGGGGGTGACCTTGGTCAAGCGGGCGGCTTGCAGCCCGTTGTAGATGGCCACAAAGCAATCCACCGGATTGACCGCCAAATCTGGCCGGGAACCATGGCCTCCCCGGCCGTGGAGGGTGATGTCAAACCCCATGGCGGTGGAGGCGGCCCCTCCAGTGATAACCCCCACCTTCCCGGACTCCAGGGAAGCGGACATATGGGTCCCATAGACGGTGTCTGGACGGATGCCATGGCGATCCATATAGGCCAGGATATAGCCGATCCCCCCGCCGTTTTCCTCCCCGCGCTCAAACAGCAGCAGCACGGTTCCGTGGATGGCCTCCCGGTGGGAGGAAAGGATTTTAGCGGCTCCCAACAGCATGGCGATGTGGCCGTCGTGGCCACAGGCGTGCATCACCCCGTCCTCCTGGCTTTGGCAGACCCGGGGCTGGGATAGGTTGCAGGGCTGCTCTTGCACCGGCAGGGCATCGATGTCCGCCCGCAGCAACACGGTTTTCCCCTTTCCGGGGTCCAGACCCTGGATGGTGGCCAAAATACCCCCTTTGGGGATCTCCTCATAGGGGATATCCATGTCGGTCAGCTCCTGGGCAATGCGCTGGATGGTCTTATCCTCCCGGTTGGAGAGTTCAGGATGCTGGTGGAAGTACCGGCGCATCTCAACGACATAGGGTTGTACTTCCTTGGCAAGGGTAGTAATCTGCATAGATGGCACCTCCTGTTGTAGGGCTGTCAATGAGATTTTGATTCCTCCTATAAAACCAATGGATTAAATGGTGTGGGAACTGCCCTCACCCCAAAGCTCCTCCTGGAAGGAGTCCAGATGCTCTTTGGTCCACAGGGCGGGGATTCCGCCAGTGTGCAGGAAGATGGCGCTCTCCCCCTTGGGGATGATCCCCGATTTGACCATGTCCACAAACCCGTGGAACACCTTGCCGGTGTAGCAGGGGTCCAGGAAGATGGCTTCGGTGCGGGCCAGCAGCGCGATGTGGGCCCGGGTGACAGGGTCGGGGGTATTGTAGGCAACACCGGAGTAATTCTCTTCCCTGTTGCCTTTGAACAGGCGGATTTCCTCCCCTTTGGCGGTGACGCCCAGGCCGTACATCTCGCTCATCCGGTTGATGTATTCAGCGCAGGAATCGGGGGTGCGGGGGGTGGCAGGGTTGATGGTGACACCCAGCACTTCAAAGGGCGCGCCATAGTATTTCGCGCCCAGCCACAGGCCTCCAAAGGTGCCCTGGGAACCGGAACCACAGACCAAGTATTTGGGAGCAATGCCCATCTCTTTGCACTGGGCCATCAGTTCCGGCACCATCTGGATGTAGCCCACCGCACCCAGCTCATTGCTGCCGCCGGTGGGGATCACATAGACTTTGTCCCCCTTGGCCTCATATTGGGCGATGACCTTCTTAGCCGCCTCTTCCGGGTCGCCGGTGGTAAAATAGAGGTCCGCCCCCATCAGTTTATCCAGCAACAGGTTGCCGCTCATATAATCGGGGCGTTCCCCGGTGAGGATGAGGATGCATTTCATCCCGCACCGCACTGCGGCCGCTGCCGTCAGCCGGCCATGGTTGGTCTGGGGGCCGCCAAAGGTCAAGAGAGTGTTGCAGCCCTCTGCCTTAGCCTGTGCCACCAAATACTCCAGTTTGCGGATTTTGTTGCCGGAAAGGCCCACATCGGTCAGGTCATCCCGCTTGATGTACAGGTCGCCGCAGCCGATCTCCTTGGTCAGATTCTCCATTTTTTGCAGGGGTGTGGGGAAAATACCCAGGGAAGCTTTTTCCAATTCGCACAGTTTCATAGCCAATCGCTCCTTTTTTCTGGGAAAATTGTGGTAATTCAGTACTCCTATTCTACGCCATTTCCCATAGGGGCGCAAGGCCCCAAAGCGGATTTTATCAGCTTTGGGCTTCTTCCTCCGGGGCAGGGGCCGCAGGGGCAGATTCTTTGCTGTAACAATAACTGAGGCCAAACACGCCGCCCAAAATCAGCGCCACACCTGCCACATCCACCCAGCGGAAAGGCTCGTGGAGGATCAGGACGCCCGCTAAAATGGAGATGACCGTGCTGACCGTGGAAGTGGAGGTGGAAATGGCAATGGGCAGATGGGCCAGGGAGTAGGTCATGAACAGGAAGGCCAGCACACAGGAGCCTATGCCCATATACAGCACCGAGATGATGAAGTCCTTGTTCCACAGGCCGTCAAAGAAGTGGGGAAGATCCCCCCGCATGGCATGCATGATCACCGTTTCGATGGAAAAGCCCAAGGCGCCCATGCCGGTGGTCAGATAAACGGTCTCAAAGGAGGTAAAATGCCGGCCAGCCCGGCGCACAAAGGTGCGGTTGAAGGCGATGGTCACCACTGCCGCAAAGATCAGCGCCATTCCGATGCCGGTAGCTCCCGAAAGGTCACGGCCCACAAAGTTGACCACAAACACGCCCAGCACTGTCACCCCCATAAAAGCCATCTGCATTTTGGATGGCAGGGGGTCTTTGTTGATCAGCACCGACAGCACCACGACCAAAATAGGGGTGATACTGCTGACGCAGGCGATCAGGCTGGTGGGGGCGTAGCTGGTAGAGGTAGTCTCCAAAATCTGGCTGATCAAGGGGTTGAGGAGGCCGCACAACAGCAGAAGACCGATGGGTTTGCCTGCGTAGTCCACCTTCTGCACCTTAAAGAGCAGGAGGAGGGTCATCACCACAAAACCGGTGGTGAAGCGGAAGGCCAGGAATTTGATGGTATCCTGGTTGACCACCGCCATGCCTTGCTTGATAAAGAGCAGGGCCAGGCCGAACAAGGTGGCTGACGCCAAACTGGCCGCCAGGGGGAGATATTTCTTCATGGGGTACCCGCCATTTCTCCAGCGGTAAATCATGGGGATTTCCCCTGCCGCCGCCGGCCGGACAGGGAACCGTGCCTCTTCTACTTGGGAACAGGCTGTTTTCCCCTATTATAGCGCGAAACAAAATGGGGTGCAATCGCAAGGGGGCAAAAAGTGCGCCTGGGCTTCCATCCTCCTGCACCGGTTTTGAGCCCTTTCACTAGAAAAGGTAGGTTGGGATGTGCTACAATAATCGCGGGGCGATTATTGGGGAAGAAATCCTCTCTCCATTGTTACAAGCATCGCTTGTAACATGCGCAAAATTGCTTTTTGCCGTACAGCGGCAACGCAATTTTGAGGGGCTGCCCTCCCGCCGCAAAGCGGCACCGGGATTTTTCCGGTTTAACCAAACTTTATGGCTTGGCAGCCGCGGGGCGATTATTGGGGAAGAAATCCTCTCTCCATTGTTACAAGCATCGCTTGTAACATGCGCAAAATTGCTTTTTGCCGTACAGCGGCAACGCAATTTTGAGGGGCTGCCCTCCCGCCGCAAAGCGGCACCGGGATTCATCCGCTCTGACACGGCCTTTCGCCGCGATATCGCCTTTGTGGGCTGTTCTCTATTTTATATCCCCCCAACTTCCCCGGCTTCTGCCGCTGTGGGTTGGGATTATGAGGTGAAACCATGCTGGTTCTTTTGTCTCCAGCCAAAAATATGGCCGACGCCACCGGGGAGGGGCTCCCCCTCACTGGGCCGGTGTTCCTCCCGGAGACCGGCCCCATCCTCCGCGCCCTGCGGGCTTACAGCCCTTGGCAGTTGGAATCGCTGATGAAGGTCAATCCAGAAATCGCCCTTAAGACCTTTGATTTTTACCAAAAGTTCGACCCGGCCCTGCCTGGTTCCCCGGCAGCCCTCAGCTACCACGGCCTTGCATACCAAAATCTGGACGCCGCCAGCTTTACCGGGGAGGACTTCGCCTTCGCCCAACAGAGCCTGCGGTTTTTAAGCGCCTTTTATGGGGTGCTCCGCCCCCTGGATGGGATGCTGCCCTACCGGCTGGACTTCCTCTGCCCGGTCAAGGTGGAGGGAAAGCGCCTTTACTCCTACTGGGGGGATCGGATTTACCAGGAGATATTCTCCTCTGGCGAGCCGGTGGCCGACCTTTGCTCCGGGGAATACAGCCGGGCCTTCGACCCTTACCGCACCGGGCGGGAACCCTTTGTCCGCTGCCGGTTCTTGCAGTGGCGCAAAGGGAAGTGGGTTACCCTGCCCACCGAAGCTAAGATGGCCCGGGGACAGATGGCCCGGGCGGTGGTCAAACACCGCTGGACCCGCCCTGAACAGCTTCGGGATTTTTCTTGGGCAGGGTATGAGTTTATCCCCCAGCTCTCCACGGGGGAGGAATACGTCTTTCGCAAGGAACTGCTGGATTAGGGGGAGTTAGGGGCAGCCCAAGGCTTTTGAACGCTCCTCTATGGGGCAAGGTGAATTTTTTCTGGATAACCTTTCCCCCATTTCCCAGCTGGCTCCCAGACCATAGAACGCCCGCTGAATAAGGGAACACAAAGGCCCTCCCTTGAGAAATTTTTCCCGGGGGAGGGCCTTTTCACGTTATATGGATTTGAGGGCTGGCAGCCCGCCGGGGAACAACCGCTCTTATCCTCACAAGTCGATGGGGGGAAGTGCCACCCTGCCAGCGGCTTCCTGAATTTCCTGCTTCCGCTCCTGAGGGATTCCCCGCACCCGGAAATCCGGCACAGCCAGATAATACCCCTGTATGTAGTCCACACCCGCCTCAATGAGGTAAACCATCTCCTCCCGGGTCTCCACCCCTTCGGCGATGATGCGGATGTCCTGGGTCTTGGAATAGGAGAGGATACCTCCCAGCAGGGTCTGCCGGCTCTTATCCCGGTCAATGCCCCGGACAATGGACATATCGATCTTCACATAACTGGGGTTGATGGTGAGCAGCACCCCTTCTGAGCTGTACCCTGCCCCAAAGTCATCCAATGCGATGGACAGTCCCCACCGTTGACACAGCGACTGCTTTATAGCCATGCAATTGTAGTCGGTCTGCTCACTTTCGATGACCTCCACCACCAGGCGGGAAAGGTCTTTCCCAAACTGTTGTTCCAAGGCCGCAAACCCCTCCTTAGAAAGGCAGGTGTTGGGCACCGAATTGATGAACAGCCGGGCTTCCCCAAATGCCTCCTTCTGTTGGGAAAAAGCTTCCAAAGCGCCGGTCCAGGTCAGTTCTTCAATCTGGTTCAGTTTGGATTGGGCCCTGACCAGCCGCATCACGTCGGATACTGTTTTGAGCCCCTCGCAGCTGGGGCGCATCAGCGCTTCATAAGCGTAAACCTCCCCGGTGCGGGCATCCACAATGGGTTGGAATGCAAACCGGGCCAGCCGGTGGTCCAAAAAGTGGTTGAGGGCCTCCTTGCCGCTAAACAACAGTTCATCCCGTTGGAAGGCATCTTGGTTGAACTCCTGAATGTCCCCCTTGGTGGAATTCTTGGCACTGTACATGGCAAAGTCGGCGTATTTGATCAGCAAATCGTAGCTGGCACCGTTGTCCGGGTACCAAGCCACCCCGGCCGAGGCCCGCAGCTTCACCGTCTTGCCATCTGGAAGCTGGAAATTGGTGCTGTGCAGCAGCTTGTGTACCTCCCGAATGCGGCAGAGCAGGGTGTTCCGGTCCTCGCCAGGCAGGAAGGAGAAGAACTCATCGCCGCTCATCCGGGCGACCTCTGCGCCGTCCTGGCGCAGCTGTTGGAATACCCGGGCCGCTGCTATGATATATTTATCGCCGGAATCGTGGCCATAGGTGTCGTTGATGTATTTGAGGTTGTCAAGATCCCACATGACCATTGCCCCCATCTGGAAGGGCATGGAGCGGAGGGCTTTCTCCACACTGCGGCGAAAGGAGCGGCGGTTGAGCAGTTCGGTGAGGACGTCGTAATCCCTCTCATACTCGATCTTCCGCTTCTCCAGCACGTCGCCCGTCACATCCTGGACCACCACCATATACCGGCTCTCGCCCTCGTTGTGTTTGAAGCTGATCCAGCAGATCCGGCCGTCGTCCCGGTGGAGCTCCAGAATGTCCTCCACCACTTTGTCCTGTTCCTGCCGGCCCGTCTTTGCCAGGATCTTTTTCTTCATCCGTTCCAGCTCCTGCTGGAACTCGTCGTAGGGGAGTTCGGATTTCTCTCGGTTTTCAGGGGAAAAATCCAGCATTTCTCCAATTTTGCCGGTGCAGTAGACCAGTCCCCCCCGTTCTTTGTAGTACTCGACGGCCCCCAGGGAGGTGTTGGTGTACTCCAAAATCTGGGAGAGGCGGGAGGCGGAGTTGGCCACCGCGGCCGAAAGCTCCTCCACTGCGGTCGAAAGGCCGTCAATTTCCACAATTCCGGTCTGGGGGAGCAGAACCTCCTTGGCGGGGTCGCTCTCCCGCAGGGATTTGGCCAGCCGCTTGACCGGCGCGGCAAAGCTGGCGCTGATGACAAAAGCACCGGCCACCCCCACCCCCAGGGCGATGAGGGAGGCAAACCACAGGGACTGGTTGAGCCGGTTGACTGAGTAGAGGAGTTCCTGCTCCTCCATCAGCCCTATCACCATCCACTCCTCCTCTTCAAAGGGGGTGTGTGCGTTGTAAAGCTTCAGTTTCTGCACCGCGCCCACCGTCTCACTGGTGAGGGCTTGGTCTTCCAGGCGGTAGGTGTCCTTATAGACCTTTTCCTCAGTGATGGCCACCTTTCGGTCGTCAGCAAGAATGCGGCGGAACAGCGGGCCGCTCTCCCCCATTGCCAGCACCTCATTGCCCTGCCCCTCCCGCAGCCCCAGGAGATAGGCCCCTTTCTGGTTGGCCGAGAGCTCCCGGTAGGGCATCTGGTTGGCCAGGTACTCCAGGGTAATCTCCACCCCGACCACCCCGTAGACCTGTCCGTCCCTATCCAGCAGAGGCAGGGAGTAAGAGATGACCTCTAAGTCGTCCTTGGTGACCTGGTGGGGCCCGGCCCAATAGCCCAAGTCGCTGATCTGGCTGCTCTGGTATTGCTGGGCAGCCAAATAGGGCCGGAAAAAATACCGCTGGTTTTCATCCATCGGGTCCAGCTGGATGGAGGGGGACCAGCGGGAATCCATAGTCAGGCCCATCTCTTTAATTAAGGGGCCCGGCCCGATTTCCACTAGGATGTCGGTATTGTTGATCAAGCTAGTGGTGGGATCCATATCCCGCAGGTAGAGGGCGGGCCAGGGCGCCCCTTCCCCCAGCTGGGGACAGAAGATCACATAAGCACCGGTGGCGGTGGAGTTGCGCAGCAGGCTGATCAGCTCTTCTGCCATCTGGCGGGTAATTTGCACTTCGCCGCCCTCCGCCTGCTGGTATGCCGCCAGCGAGAGCTGCATCACCCGCTGGTAATTCTCCGCTTTGCCCCATCGCTGGGTCATTTCGTTTTCCAGCACAGCTGCGCGGCTGCTGACTTTATCGGCCAGCATGGAAAAGGCGTTTTCCCGCAGTTGGCCGGCGGTGTCCGCCCCCACGATGGTGCCAAAGAAGAGGAGGGCCTGTAGGACCAACACAAAGGCCATGGGAATGAGAATTTTTGTCCGGATGGATTGTTTGGCGCCAGGTCTCATTCTGCACTCCCCCTTTCCGGAACAAATTTAGATGAAAGAGATTACTGCCCCACGACCTGGCGAAGGGCCTTTGAAAAATCCTGGAACCATGCGTCGAAGTTCTCGTCGCTCAAATAGGGAGCCAGCGCCTCCCGGCGGCTCACCCCTTGGGCGATTTGGGCCTCTACAGCGGCCTTGTCGGCCAGGGCCCTGTCCACCATGTGGTTCTCCATCACTGCCCGGGCTTCGGTGCCGTTGTCAAAGGGTTTGCTGGTATAGAACTGGTAGGTTTTGGCCTCTTGGATGGAAGTCTCCAGTGTCTGCTCCACAATGGGGCTGACCTGGATGCCGTTTTCCTCCATCACCGCTTTGATCCGGTCGATGTCGTTGGCCTCTTTCTTCACTGGCATATAGGATGCGCTCAGGGAAAAAAGGATGTTCCGATCAGCTTCGGTCAGCCATTTCAGGAACACCACGCTGGCATACTCCCGGGTGGCGTCGGTCTTGGCCACCGCCATTCCCGCGCCCTGTTGGACGGCGAAGGGCTCAGCCCCCGCAAAGCCGGGAAGGGGGAGAACCAGGCACTCAATAGGGTAGGGCTCCACGTCGTCTTTCGCCACCGATTCGGGGAAATAGGTGGCCCCGCTGGTGGAACCCACCAGGGCGATGATATCGCCGGTTTTGGCGTCATCGGAGGCAAAGCGGCCGTATTTGCCGAAGTGGCCTTAAACCATGGGGACGTACATGTTGTCCCACAGACGGCGCATGGCGTCCCGGTTTAGGTTGAGGGTGACTTCGCCGTTCTGGACCTGGAACACCTCCTGGCCCAGCTGGCGGCTGCCGATGATCATATAGTTGGCGTAGGCATCCCGGCCGAAAAAGGATTTGCCACCGGAATATTCATAGTATTGGGCCGCCGTTTGGCACAGTCCCTCCCAGGTGGAGAGGGCGTCCAGGCTGGCACCGGTGGCCTGGGAGAAGGTATCCCAGTCGGTCTTGTTGACCATCAAAATTTCGGTGGATTTTGCCACGGGGAAGAGTTTGAGGCTGTCTGTGCCGTCTATATAACCATCCGCCAAGTAGCCGGGGACATACTGGTCCAGTTCCTCCTGGGAGAAGTACCCTTCCAGGGAGGCCAAAAGGCCCATCTGGTCAATCTTCCGGGCAGTGTCGGAATAGGCGGAAAAAATGTTGGGCATCTCTGCCGCCCCCACCTTGCCCTCTGCGGAATCGGTCACCGCCTGGATGAGGTCGTTGACCCCGCCTTTGCTGGTGGCCTCCACCACAATGCCCAGCTCCTTGCCGGTGGTCTCGTTGAACTCCTCCACCAAGTTGTCAAAGGCGACCTTCTGGGAGCCGTTGTAGTAATGCCACACGGTGATGGCAACTGGTTCTTGGGGATTGAGGCCATAGGAGGCATCCTTCGGTGTGCCGCACCCCACCAGCAGAAGCCCCATTGCCATAATCAGTGCCAGGCCTCGGCACAACACAGAATGTTTCAAAAAATCCCCTCCAAATCTTATGTTTTTCAACCGCCAAATACAACAAATAGCCGCTAGAAAACCCCTAAATAGGTATCTTCCCACGGCCATTCTCCAATTCTGGCTGCTATCTTCCGCCCATTCGGTCAGTTTGACTGTTTTCCCTCCGATGCGGCAGCATCGGCGCACGCCCAGCCATATAGGGACCAACTGCCCTGAAAACCCAGTGCAAAGATTAGCTTTAGCATAGCATATTGAGAATCATTTCGCAACCAAAAAAGCCCATTTTACCGCCCCTTTGCGGGGATTCTTTTTATTCAAAAAGAATCAGGAGAATTCGTCACATTTCACAACATAAAAGAAAACTTCTGCGGTGAATTCAGAATAGCTTAAAAAGTTTTTCAAAATTTGCCGTTTTCTCTTTACAAAGGGGAAGCCCCGTGCTAGGATAAAAGGCAAGATAATAAAAATTGGTAGAGGCGCAGCGCGAATCAGTACCCGATGGAGGAGACATCCGGTGAACTCGGGGAAAGGTCAAGCTGCCGAAGCGGTTCGTTTGGTGAAACGGCCGGCTGGGCTTGGTGAGAATATCATCAAGACTCCTGCTTAACGCAGAGGCGCTATCGATGATGACTGACAAATCGTTTTTTGTAAGGTTGCATCGATGGATGCAACCTTTTTGTTTTTCCTGGAAACCCCGTCGGCGGGCGGTAGGGCAAGGGAAAAATGAGGGCCCACCATCAATTTTTATTCTTCTAATTCTAAAATAAGGAGAATGAATTCGATGAGCAACCAAAACCCTTCCGCTACTAAGAAAAAGTTTAAATTCCCTCATCCGGTCGTTCTGATGTTCTGCATCGTTCTGATTGTAGCCCTGTGCAGCTACTTTGTCCCCGCCGGCGAGTATGCGCGCATCCAGGTGGATGGCCGCACCGTGGTCGACCCCAACTCCTACACCCGGGTGGAGAGCAACCCCATCGGCGTCATGGAGTTCCTGCTGGCATTCCCCACGGGCATGACCGCCGCCGCCTCCATCACCTTCTTCATCATGATTGTGTCCGCCTCTTTTAACATCATCACCGAGACCGGCGCCATCAAATCCGCCATCGGGCGGGCCGCTGTGGCCTTCCGCAGCAAGGAAAACCTGATGATCCCCGCAGTCCTGGCCATCTTCTCCATCGGCGGCGCCACCTTCGGCATGTCGGAGGAAAACGTGGTCTTTGTCCCCATCACCATCGCCTTGGCCCGGGCACTGGGGTACGACGCCATGGTGGGCACCTCCCTGGCGGTGCTGGGCGCGGCCTGCGGCTTCTGCGCTGGCGTCATCAACCCCTTCACCATTGGCGTTGCCCAGGGCCTGGCGGAACTGCCCATGTTCTCCGGCGTCGCCTACCGGATTTTGATTTGGGTGGTGCTGGTGGCTGTCACCTCCTTCTATGTGATGCGGTACGGCAAAAAGGTCCGCCTCAACCCACAGTCCGGCATGATGTATGAGACCGAACTGGCAGAGCGGGGCAACGGCATCGACCTCTCCCAGGTGGAGAAGATCACCGGCCGCCAGAAGATCGTCCTCGCTATCGTGGTCGCCGGGTTTGTCTTCCTGGTCTACGGCGTCATGAAGCTGGGTTGGTATGTCAGTGAGATCGCCGCCCTCTTCCTGGGCATGGGCATTGTCTCCGGCCTTGTATACGGCTTCACCCCCGATGAGATCGTCAAGCATTTCCAGACCGGTATCCGGGATATCGCCAACGGCGCCATCATGGTGGGTATCGCCCGCGCCATCCTCATCGTAATGGAACAGAGCATGATCATCGACACCGCCGTCCACGCCATGAGCGGCGTCATCGCCTCTCTGCCCTCTGCCATCTCGGTGCTGGGTATGTATGCAGTGCAGATCCTGACCAACTTCTTCATCCCCTCCGGTTCCGGCCAAGCTGCGGCCACCATGCCCATCATGGTCCCGCTGGCCGACGTGCTCCACATCAACCGCCAGGTGGCAGTCCTCTGCTTCCAGTTTGGCGACGGTTTCACCAACTCCATCCTGCCGGTGTCCGGCACTATGATGGCCATCCTTGCTATGGCCAAGATCCCCTATGAAAAATGGCTCAAATTCGCCGGCCCCCTGGTGGGCATCTGGATTGCCCTGGGCGGCGTGTTCATTGTGGCGGCCAACATGTTTGGCTACGGCCCCTTCTAACCGAATATCCACCCTTTTGATAGATGGAAAGGAAGTACCTTCATGAACCATTTTGATCAAGTCGCCAAGCTCGCCCAGGATTTGCAGCCCGAGCTGGTAGCCCTGAGCACATCCATCCACGACCATCCGGAAATGGGCCATCAGGAGACCTTTGCCGCCGACGCCCACTGCGCCCTGCTGGAAAAATACGGCTTCACGGTAGAACGCCCCTTCTGCGGTTTGCCCACCGCCTTTAAGGCCACCTATTCCTCCCAAAAACCCGGCCCCACCATCGGCTTTTTGGCCGAGTATGACGCCCTGCCCGGCATCGGCCACGGCTGTGGCCACAACATCCTGGGGGCCACCAGCACTGGTTCCGGCATCGTCCTGCGGGAGATGATCGACCAGTTGGGAGGCACGGTCATCGTGTTCGGTACCCCCGCGGAGGAGACGGACGGCGGCAAGGTTGCCATTGTCAACGCCGGAGGCTTTGACGGGGTGGATGTGGCTATGATGGCTCACCCCTCCGATAAATACTACAAGAGCGGCACCTCCCTGGGTATCGTGCCCCTGCGGTTTGAGTTCTTCGGCCAGACTGCCCACGCCGCTGCCGCACCGGAGAAAGGTGCCAATGCCCTGCATGGGGTAATCAGCCTGTTCAACAACATCGCCGCCCTGCGGGAGCATTTCCAGAGCGACGCCCGAGTGCACGGCGTCATCCTGGACGGCGGCAAAGCGGCCAATGTGGTTCCTGACTACACCCGCGCCGACTTCTATGTCCGCGCCGCCACCAAGCCTTACCTGAACAAGCTGGTGGAACAGGTGAAGAACTGCGCCCAGGCCGCCGCCCTCTCCAACGGGGTCACGGTGAAGATCTCCAATTTTGAGGCCATCTACGACAACATGGTCACCAATGAGACCCTCTCCAACCAGTTCACCCAGCGCCTTTTGGACTGCGGCGTGCCGGAAGTCATCGCCGCTCGGCCCGGCTCCGGCTCTTCCGACGCCGGCAACGTCAGCCAGGTCTGCCCCATGATCCACCCTCACTTCGCCATCTCCCAAGAGGCTTGCAACTCCCACACCGTGGAGTTTGCTGCCGCTTCGGTTACCGACTTTGCTAACGAGCAGATGGCCAAGACCGTTCGGGCCTTTGCCCTCACCGCGGCAGACATCATTGAAAACCCCCAGCTCCTGGCGGATATCACCGCCGAGTTCCGGCAGACTATGGGCCTGTAAGCCAAAAAAGCCAAGTCGTCCACCTCCACAGGAGGCGGACGACTTTTTGTGTTCCCAGAAAAATTCCCCTTGACTTGGAGTGGGCTTCAAGGAATATACTGGGGCTAACAATTTAGAGACGGGAGGATTTTTCTATGAGCAAAAGGGTTTTGATTGTCACCGGCAGCCCCCGCGCCGGGGGAAACAGCGACCAACTGGCCAAAGCCTTCGCCAAAGGGGCCCAGGAAGCGGGGCACACCGTCACCACCTTTGATGCAGGCCGCAGTAAAATCGGCCCCTGCCGCGCCTGCGATACCTGCTTTTCCAAAGGGGTGGCCTGTTCCTTTGACGACGACTTCAACAAGCTGGCTCCCCTGCTGGAACAGGCCGATGCCATCGCCCTGGTGTCCCCGCTGTACTGGTACGATATCTCCGGCCAGCTGAAGCTGGCCATCGATAAGCTCAAAGCCTTTTCCGGCCGCAACTTGCCCATTCGGGAATCGGTGCTGCTGATGTGTGGCGCTGTGGCCGACCCAGCCAAGTTCGACGGGGCGGTGGGTGTGTACCGCCGCATCTGCCAGGGGAGCCTTCAGTGGCAGGGCCGGGGCGTGGTTTTAGCCACCGGCTGTTCCCAGAAAGGGGCGATAGCAGGGCACCCGGCCCTGGAGGAAGCCTACCAGCTGGGCCACAATCTGTAACGGGGAAATATTGCATCCAATCCGCCAGAGGGGCCGCCAAATTTGGCATCCCCTCTGGCGTTGCCTCTTTTTCAGGCGGGAACCGCGAGTCCCTCTCCTTGATACTGCAAAGGGAGGTCAAAATCCAAAAAGTGCGCCCTGGGGAAGGGAACAGTGGCGCATGCCTGCCTTTTTCGCCGAATCATCTCTTGGTCCAGATATTGCCCCAGGAGGCGATTTCCCGCTCCAGAGGTTGTGGTTCCCTCCCATATAAGACATCCGGCAACGCCCCCCAACCGGAGGAGGCCGTGGTGTAATCCGGCCCTCCGGTTTCCACCACCCCTCGGGCTTGAATCTGGAGGGTTTGCCGGTCTTCGCTAATAGCAGCATGGCTGTATGCCTCCTGGAATCCATACTCCCCTGGGCCGGTTTTTTCGGTCCAGGTGGCAAGCACCTCTTCAAAGCTAAAAAAGCTCCCCTTGGCATAGCATTTCACAAGAGCGCTGGCCCGCACCGTCCGGCCCTCTCCAAAGTCCTTCTCCGCCGAGAAAACCGCCGTTTGATAACCGTCGGGCAGGTTTGCCTTTTCTTGGGCCGGATGGGAATCCGGCTCCCCTTGAGCGAGGAGTTTCCCCCTATTCCCAGGCGCCAAAAGCAATACCGCACACAGCATACCGATCCATAGTTTCATAACACGTCCCTCCCTCCAAAACGCCTTTCCAAGGTTTTTCTGGCTATCGGGATACAACCTGTTGGGGCCCCACGCCTTATGAGTTCAAATATTTTTTTAGCGCCTTAATCACCAGTATCCCAATATACACGATCATGCCCAAAAACAACAGCTGGGATAACTGCCAAATAAGCGTCCACATCTTATCACCTCCCACTTCTAAAAATAAAAGCAATCATGCATGCCACATCCACGGCCCCATGAGTCCCCTCCCCGTAAGGCAGATTTTCTTATTTTCAGTATACCCTGCCGCCTAGGAAAAGTCCAGAAAATCCCCGCAGCCGCAGGCAAGACAAAAAATTCTCATCATAATAATTTCATATAAATCCTGGGCTGAAAATTTGGTCAGTTCTTTTCTATACAAACTTTTTTCGCCATGATATACTATATTACATGTATTTTGAAAAAGGAGGAACCCCAGATGAATGCAGTCCTTCACGTCAGTGAAAAAGACAACCTGGTCACCTGCCTGCGCCCTCTGAAAAAAGGCGAGATCATCGAGTTCGAGGGTAAGAATTACACCGTCCAAAGCGATATCCCCGTCTTCCACAAGATGGCGGTCGCAGAAATCAAAAAAGGCGAATACTGCTACAAATACGGCGAAGTCATCGGCGATGCCACCGAGGACATCCATCCCGGCGACCATGTGCATGTCCACAACCTGGAAAGCACCCGCGGCCGCGGCGACAAACAGCAACAGGCATAAGGGAGGAAACCGCTATGAAATTGATGGGTTATCAGCGTGAAAACGGCCATTTCGGCGTGCGCAACCATGTATTGATCATCCCCACCTCGGTCTGTGCCACCGACACCGCCGAGAAGATCGCCGCCCAGGTCCCCGGGGCGATCGCCATCCCCAACCAGCACGGCTGCTGCCAAATCGGCTCCGACCTGGCCCTCACCCAGCAAACCATTGTAGGCTTTGGCAAAAATGCCAACGTGGGCGCCTGTGTGGTAGTCGGCCTGGGCTGTGACGGCATCCAGGCCCGGGCTGTGGCGGAGGAGATCCGCACCACCGGCAAACGGGTGGAAGTGGTGGTCATCCAGGAGGAGGGCGGCACCCTGCCCGCCATCGCCAAGGGCGCTTTGTATGCCGCCCAGATGGCCCGCGACCTCTCTATGCAGAAGCGGGTGGAGTTTGATATGAGCGAGATCATCATGGCCCTGGAGTGCGGCGGTTCCGACCCCACCAGCGGCCTGGCCTCCAACCCCTCCATCGGTTACTGCTCCAACCGTCTCATCGCCGAGGGCGGCAGCAGCATTTTGAGCGAGACCACCGAGGTCATCGGCGCTGAGCACCTGCTGGCTGCCCGGTTTGAGGACGAGGACCAGAAACAGAAGTTCCTGGACATGGTAAAAAATGTGGAGAACCGCGCCATCGCCTTGGGTGAGGACCTGCGCAGCGGCCAGCCCACCCCCGGCAACAAGGAAGGCGGCCTCTCCACCATTGAGGAAAAATCCTTGGGCTGCATGTATAAGGCGGGCACCGCCCCCTTCAAAGGCGCCCTCAACTATGCGGAGCTTCTCCCCTTGGAGAAAAAGGGCCTCTACTTTATGGATACCCCCGGCCAGGACATTGACTCCATCACCGGCATGGTGGCTGGCGGCGCCCAGGTGGTCATCTTCTCCACCGGCCGCGGCACCCCCACCGGCAGCCCCATCGCCCCGGTCATCAAAATCACCGGCAACGACGCCACCTACCGCAAGATGAGCGACAACATCGACATCAATGCAGGGCGCATCATCACCGAGGGCGCCAAGGTGGAGGAAATTGGCGAAGAGCTGTTCCAAATGGTTGCAGACGTCTGCAATGGCCAGGTCACCAAGGCGGAAAGCCTGGGCCACCGGGAGTTCGGCATCTACAAGCTGACCGGTACATTCTAAAATTCTGCATACGGGGATTTCCCCGGAAATACACGCAAAGCAAAATGGACGCCAAAGCTGGCGTCCATTTTTTTGTTGCTCTCCCTTAAATACAACCGCGCATTTGGGGGAAAGGTCACCGGCACAGTTCCTTCACCCGGCCAAGGACATCCTCCAACTCTGGGTAACGATACAGTTCCCCCGTGGCGGCCATCTGGCGGAAGATATCCGGGGTAACCCATCTCGCTTCCGCCACCTCTTCCTCCTGCAAGCGCAGGGCTGAGAGAGGCGTATCCCGCCGCAGCAGGTACACATCCCAAATCAGCTCGGTGCGCCTGGCGCGGAGCAGAGGGACCAGCTCCTCCGGCTGGGCGGCAATGCCCAGTTCCTCCCACAGTTCCCGCACCGCCCCTTGGCGGGTGGACTCCCCAGCGGCTATCCGCCCCGTGGTCAGGCCCCAGACCCCGGGGAGGATCTCGCACCCGGCGGCCCGCCGTTGAATCAGGATTTCACCGTTTTTGTTGACCACCCAAATTTCAGCGGCCAGGTGGTACATCCCCAGAGGAAAGGGCTCCCCCTTGGGCCAGATACAGCCGGTGGGTTTGCCGGTTGCATCGCAGATATCCCAGTATTCCATAGCGTTACAAAACCTCCCCGTTTGCTTTGGACAGCTCCGGCATTTTGGTGGCGGGCAGGGTAAAGGAGAACACCGCCCCATGGGGCTGGTTGTCTCGGACTTCAATCGATCCGCCGTGGGCCATTACAATGGACTGGCAGAGGGAAAGGCCAAGGCCCAGCCCCCGCCGCCCGTCCCCCCGGTGGTTGCCGGCAGTGTAGAACATTTCGAACAATTTCGTTTTCGCTTCATCGGGGATACCGGGGCCGTCGTCGGCCACCTCCACTCGGATCATCGCCCCTTCCTCCCGGGCGGAGATTTCAATGTGGGACCCCGGCGGGGTGTATTTCATCGCGTTGTCCACCAGGTTGACCAGCACCTGGATGATCAGCCGGGCATCGCAGTCAACCAACAGCAAGCCCTCCTCCAGCCGGGAGGCGATTTCGTGGTCCTGTGCCCGGCGGCTCAGGTGGGAGAGGGCCTCCCCCACCAAATCCTCCAGCAGCTCTGGGGCCATGGACAGGCTGACGGTGCCGTTCTCAATGCGGGTGACCGACAGGAGGTTTTCCACCAGGTTGATCAGCCAGATGGAATCGTCGTAGATATCCGTGTACAGCTGCTGTTTCTTCTCCTCATCCAGCACACTGGAATTGCCCATCAGCACCCCAGCGTTGCCGCTGATGCTGGTGAGTGGGGTGCGCAGGTCGTGGGAGATAGACCGCAGCAGGTTGGCCCGCAGAGCCTCTTGGCTGGCCTTAATCTCCACTTCCTGCTTGGCCTCATCCAGGGCGTTTTTTTCGAGGGCGAGGCCGCATTCCCCCAACATGGCGATGAGCAGGCTCTTTTCAAATGCCCCCAGCCCATGGGGCCCCACGGCGATGGCCGCCACAGCCAGGGCCTTTTTCCGCCCCCGCACCGCCAGATAGAGGCATCGGGCATCGGGGAAGGTGTTGGTAGTGGCCCCGGCGTGTTTGTTGTTTTGATAGACCCACTGGGCGGCCTTTTGCTCCTGCTCCGCCTGGTAGGCGGGATCATCCTCTTGGCCGGGGGCGGGGTAGGCGATGGGGGCGCAGAGCTCCCCAGCCTTATCCACTGGGTAAAGGAGGACGGTACAGTCCAGCAGCTTGACCAGCTGGCCGGCGATGGCGGAGAAGATCTCACCAGCCCCTTCCGCCTGTTGAAGCTTTTGGCTGGTCTCCAACAGCACTTGGGTGCGGTAGGCCTTCTGCACCGCCATGCGGGTCTGGTCTTTGACCCGCATGGTCAAGGTGCTGGTGATAAAACTGGCGGCGAACATGATCAAAAAGGTGACTGGGTACCCGGCGTCGTAGGCGCGGAAGGTGAACCGTGGCTGGGTGAACAGGTAGTTGAACAGCACCACGCTGACTAGGGAAGCCAATCCCCCGTACATCCGGCCAGAGGTGAGTAGGGAGGTGATGAGCACCCCTAAAATGTAGACGGTGATGATGTTGGCATCCCCCAGGCCAGCCCCGTGGAAAAAAAGGCCCACCATAGAGCAGAACGCCACCACCGCCGCGGTTTTAAACAGGTCGGGCAGGGAGACCCGGAACTTCTCCCTGGCTGCCCGGTGAGGGGGAACAGTGGGCTGGCTGTCCGGGATGATGTAAACGTCCAGGTTGGGGGAGAGCTCCATGAGCTGGTCCGCCAGGTTCCGCTGGGGATGGACGAGGGTCCGCCTGCCGCCAGAACGGCCAATGACCACCTTGGTGACCCCGCCGGCCTTGGCGTATTCTGAAATTTGGAGGGCTAGGTCGTCCCCATAAACAGTGGCGATCTGGGCCCCGGAATCCTCCGCCAAGCGGATGTTCTCCCGAAGCCGGCCCAGGCTTTTTTCATCCATGTCCTGGGCGGTGGGAGACTCCACATACAAAGCGGTAAATTCACTGTGAAAGGCATCGGCCATCCGGGCCGCGGTGCGGATCACCTTGGCGTTGGAGGGGGCGCCGGAGAGGCAGATCAAAATATGTTCCCCACCGTAGGGAACCTTCCCCCGGCCGGAGGAGCGGCGGCTGAGCCGGTCGGCGGCGCGGCGCAAGGCCATCTGCCGCAAGGCGTCCAGTTGGGCAACCGGTGGCGCTCCCCACGGGGGAAAGCGGTCCGCCAAGGTCTGGGGCTCCGGGTCGATGAGCTCCACCCGGTCTGCCCGGTCAAACATCCGGTCGGGGAGGCGGTATTCCGCAGGCTTTCCGGTGACCGACTGGACAAGATCCGAAAGGCTTTCTATCTCACCCACATTGGCGGTAGTGTAGACGTCAATCCCCGCCTTGAGCAGTTCCTCCACATCCTGGTACCGGCGGCGGTGCCGGCTTCCCTGGTTGGGGTGGGCAAGATCGTCCAGCGCCAGCAGCTGAGGCTTTCGGCGCAGGGCGGCATCCAGGTCGAACTCCCCTGGGTGTATTGGGGGGATCTGCTCCAGCCCCTCCAGCAAGGCCAGGGTTTTAGCTGGGGATTTGGGGTCTACCATTCCCACAACACCGTCCACACCCCGGAGACACTCCTCCCGAAGTGCCTGGAGCATGGCGCTGGTTTTTCCTGCGCCGTCGGCATAACTAAAATATAGGGTCAAGCGGCCATTGGCTGTTTTGGGTCCCATGGCAGACGCTCCTTTCACGGTTAAAATTCCCAGCGGGTTCCCGTACAAAGGACGGACACCGGTGGGAGAGGGGATAGGCTGCGCTGGCAGACCCTCTCGCAGGGAGAGTTCCTGCAATTGTATCATGAAAATCTGTAGGACGGGGAGAGCCCGGCCCTGAGAAGGTTCCTTCCCCAATGATCATTTCTACGGGCGCTCCGCCACAGGGCCCGCGCCAATGATCGCCTCGCGACCATTGTAACACATTTCCCGCCGGCAGGGCACCTTCCCGAGAAAAAAGTGAAAAACCAATAGGGGGTATTGGTTTTTCTTATGGCTTTCATCAATACAGTTCAATTTCTATGGGATTTTATTATTTAAAACGCCGAAATGTAGTACTCGTGAATATCACATCACAACTATATAAAATTTGTGCAATATTACCACTAAATCTCCTCTTATGTCCTTCAGTGAAAAACAAATTTCATGCGCTAAACCGCAAAATCGATCACTCTCCAAAAACAGAATACTGCCAAAAATATTTTAACTTAAAAAACAAAATTCATCTTTCATTTATAAAAAATTTGCATTTTAACAGCTTTTATAGGTCATTTTCCATCCGGGTTACGTCTTTTCATTTCCCGCAAAGGCGGACGAAAATTGGCGAATTTGTCTTTCGCTTTTCTACTGCTGTGTAAAACCTCTGTAAAAAAGATATGGCATTTCTTGGGGGGCTTTGGTATAATATGAAGCAAAGGAAACGGACAACACCACCCTGCTTTTGGCAAGATGGGGCCGCCCTCCGACGTGGGTGGGGACGGAGTAGGGATCGAACGAAACCTTAGCGCAAGACGCTTACACAAAACATGAAAGTGAAAAGGTGATTAGTGATGAGTGCAAAATACGTTTACCTGTTTTCCGAAGGCAACGGCAAAATGCGGGAACTGCTGGGCGGCAAAGGCGCCAACTTGGCGGAGATGACCAACCTGGGCATGCCTGTTCCCCAGGGCTTTACCGTTACCACCGAGGCCTGCACCCGCTATTATGAGGATGGCAAGACCATTGCCCCCGAAATTGAAGCGGAGATCTTTACATACCTCAAAACCTTGGAGGAGATGACCGGCAAAACCTTTGGCTCCAAGGAAAACCCCCTCATGGTGTCGGTCCGCTCCGGCGCCCGCGCTTCCATGCCCGGCATGATGGACACCATCCTCAACCTGGGCCTCAACGATGAAGTGGTGGAGGGCCTCTCTGCCCTGACCCAGAACGAGCGGTTCGCCTACGATTCCTACCGCCGGTTTATCCAAATGTATTCCGACGTGGTCTGCGAGCTTCCCAAATCCCACTTTGAGCGGATCATCGACGAGATGAAGGAAAAACGGGGCGTCCAGCACGACACCGAGCTGACTGCCGCCGATATGAAAGAGCTGGTCTCCCTCTTCAAAGCTGCTTACAAAGAGATGATGAAGGAAGACTTCCCCTCCGACCCCAGAGAGCAGCTGATGGGCGCCATCAAAGCGGTCTTCCGCTCCTGGGATAACCCTCGCGCCATCTACTACCGCCGGATGAACGACATCCCCTCCTCTTGGGGCACCGCAGTCAATGTCCAGTCCATGGCTTACGGCAATATGGGCGACACCTCCGGCACCGGCGTGGCTTTCACCCGCAACCCCGCCACCGGTGAGAAAAAACTGTACGGCGAATTCCTGATGAACGCCCAGGGCGAGGACGTGGTCGCCGGCATCCGCACCCCCCAGACCATCGACCAGCTGCGGGACGTCATGCCCGAGGTGTATGAACAGTTTGCCGCTATCGCGGAAAAACTGGAAAAACACTACCACGACATGCAGGACATGGAGTTCACCATCGAGCGGGGCAAGCTTTATATGCTCCAGACCCGGAACGGCAAGCGCACCGCCGCCGCCGCCCTGAAGATCGCCTGCGACCTGGTGGATGAAGGGATGATCACCAAGGAAGAGGCCGTCCTTATGGTAGACCCCAAATCCCTGGACGCCCTGCTCCATCCCCAGTTTGACCCCGCCGCCCTGAAAGCGGCTAAACCCATCGGCTCCGCTCTGCCCGCCTCTCCCGGCGCCGCCTGCGGCCGTGTGGCCTTCTCCGCTGCCGACGCGGTGAAGATGATCGAGGAGACCGGGGACCCTGTGGTTCTGGTCCGCCTGGAGACCTCCCCTGAGGACATTGAAGGCATGCATGTATCCCAGGGTATTCTGACTGCCCGGGGCGGCATGACCTCCCACGCGGCGGTGGTTGCTCGGGGCATGGGCACCTGCTGTGTGGCCGGCTGCGGCGACATTGTCATCCACGAGGATGAAAAGCTGTTCCAGCTGGGCGGCAAGACCATCCACGAGGGGGACTACATCTCCCTGGACGGCACCACCGGCAACATCTATGGCGAGGCCATCAAGACCGTTCCCGCCACCATCAGCGGCGACTTCGGCCGACTCATGGGCTGGGCGGATGAGATTCGCCAATTGGGCATCCACACCAATGCGGACACCCCCCAAGACGCCCAGCAGGCTCTGGACTTCGGCGCAGAGGGCATCGGTTTGACCCGTACCGAGCACATGTTCTTCGGCGCGGACCGCATCCGCCCCATGCGCAAGATGATCCTCTCCAAGACCGAGGAGCAGAGAAGAAAAGCCCTCGCGGAACTTCTCCCCATGCAGCGCGGTGACTTTGAAGGCATCTTCGAAGTGATGCACGGCCTGCCGGTCACCATCCGCCTGCTGGATCCCCCGCTGCACGAGTTCCTCCCCAAAGAGGAATCCGACATCGAGGAAATCGCCGGGGAGATGGGCCTCTCTGCGGTGGAGGTCAAAGATACCATCACCTCCCTGCACGAGTTCAACCCCATGATGGGCCACCGCGGCTGCCGCCTGGCTGTCTCCTACCCTGAGATCGCCGAGATGCAGACCCGCGCCATCCTGGAAGCGGCTATCAACGTCTCCAAGAAGCACCCCGACTGGAAGATCGTCCCCGAGATCATGGTTCCTCTGGCCGGTGAGGTCAAAGAGCTTGCCTATGTGAAATCCATTATCGTGGATACTGCCAATAAATTGTTCGACGAAGTGGGCTCCAAGGTGGATTACCTGGTGGGCACCATGGTGGAGGTTCCCAGAGCGGCCCTCACCGCCGATGAGATTGCACAGGAGGCTGAGTTCTTCAGCTTCGGCACCAACGACCTGACCCAGATGTGCATGGGCTTCAGCCGCGATGACGCCGGCCGCTTCCTGGGCGTCTACTACGACAAAAAGCTGTATGAGCAGGATCCCTTTGCCCGCATCGACCAAAAAGGCGTGGGCAAACTGGTGGAGATGGGCGTCCAGCTGGGCCGCAAGACCCGCCCCGACATCCATCTGGGTATCTGCGGCGAGCACGGCGGCGACCCCAGCTCGGTGGAGTTCTTCCACAGAGTGGGCCTGGACTACGTCTCCTGCTCTCCCTTCCGGGTACCGGTGGCCCGCCTTGCTGCGGCACAGGCTGCCATCCGCTTCCCCCGTTAACCGTTCCAACTCGTTTCTTGCCATTCTATAAAAAGGGACTCCCTCATGGCCGCCGGGCTGTGGGGGAGTCCCTTTTTATTTCTTTTCCTCTTCCTTCTTCTTTTGAAAGTATTTGGCGGCGCTGAGCAAAGCAAGCATGGTGTAATCCCTTTTGGCAATGGCCTCCTCTTCAAACATTTTCATCTCTTCTTCCGACATCTCCTCCATTTCGCACATCTCCCTGACCTCATCCGGATGGGTAAGCACCCACCAAAGTGAGTATCGCGCCTCTTCTGGCAATTCCAAAAGCAACTCCTTGATCTGTTCCCATCTCTCTTTTAAATTGTTCTCCATTTCGTGTTCCTCCCAAACGCTTTTCTCTGATTCCATCTTGCAGTGGTTTTGCAGGGCGCCACCCCGCAGGTACGAGGGGCCCTCGTGCCGGCCTCTTGCACCCCCGGCACAGGGAGTATGCAGGGCGACCCCTGCAACCCTGGTTTCCTGGGGCTTCCAGCCCCCGCACCCCCGGCCAGGAGGGCTTTATCAAGATTCCATCTTGAAATTGGTTTGTGGGGGCACGCGCCCCCACACC
>NZ_CABRJC010000023.1:0-25025 GCF_902471145.1 uncultured Merdimmobilis sp. | reverse complement strand
GGCAGGCCGATCTTGTCGTAGTATTTGGGGCTGATGAAGGAATAGGTCATAATCTCGCTGTACCCCTGGGCCAACATAATGTTGTTGACCCGGCGTTCCATCTTCTGGCGAGGGGTCAGCTTGCCTTCGCAGGAGCCCCGCAGGGAGGTGGTGGGGATGTTGTTGTAACCGTAGATCCGGGCGATCTCCTCGGCCACATCGGCTTTGCAACGCACGTCGGCCCGGTAGGAGGGAACCACTACCTGATCGCCTTCGATGCCGAAGCCCAGGCGGGAGAGGAGGGTTTTCATCTCCTCAGCGGGAAGGTTAATGCCCAGGAACCGGTTGATCCAGTCGGCTTCCAAGGGGAGGACGATCTTCTCTTTGGGGCTGTTGTCCACGTCGATCATGCCGCCGACCACTTCGCCGGCGCCCAGCAGTTCCACCAGCTGGCAGGCCCGCTGGACGGCAGGCAGGCAGGTGGCGGGGTCCAAGCCCTTTTCATACCGGCCGGAAGCTTCGGTGCGCATCCCCAGCTTTTTGGCAGTCAGCCGGACCGAGGGGCCGTTGAAGCAGGCGGATTCAAAGAGGATGGTGTCGGTGTCCTCCATAATGGAGCTGAACTCGCCGCCCATGACGCCGGCCACAGCGGTGGGACCCTCGGCGTCGCAGATGGTCAGCATCTCCGGGGAGAGGGTGCGGGTCACCCCGTCCAAGGTCATGAAGGAAGTCTCATCCTCCCGGGCGGTCCGGACGATGATTTTGCCGCCTTTGACATATTTGAAGTCGAAGGCGTGCATGGGCTGGCCGTATTCCAGCATCACATAGTTGGTGATGTCCACGATGTTGTTGATGGGGCGGACACCACAGGCACGAAGCCGTTCCCGCATCCAGCGGGGGGAGGGCCCAATCTTGACATTTTTGACCATCCGGCCGATGTACCGGGGGCAGAGCTCTGGGTTCTGCACCTCAATGGACAGGTGTTCCCGGATGTCGCCGGTCTCCTTCTCCACCTTGGGCTCGGGGAGATGGAGCTCTTTTTGGAAGGTGACCGCCGCTTCCCGGGCCAGGCCGGTGACCGACAGGCAGTCGGGGCGGTTGGAGGTGATCTCAAACTCGGTGCACAGGTCGTCAAGGCCGATGGCCTCGTGGATATCCATGCCAGGGGTTTTTTCGCAGTCGTCCCCCAGGATGAAGATGCCGTCTTCAATGGCATAGGGGAAATCGTGGACGGTCAGGCCCAGCTCCGACAGGGAGCAGAGCATGCCGTTGCTGACCTCGCCCCGCAGCTTGCCTTTTTTGATGACTTTGTCGCCGGGCAGGTGAGAGCCGTTGGTGGCCACCGGCACATAAGCGCCGGCAAAGACGTTGGTGGCGCCGGTGACAATCTGCACCGGCTCGGCCTCGCCGATGTTGACCTGGCAGATGACCAGGGAATCGGCGTTGGGGTGTTTCACCACCGAAAGGATCTCGCCGACCACCACACCGGTGATGTCGGCGCCCTCACGGCAGTAGCCCTCCACCTTGGAACCGGACATAGTCATGGCCTCGGCGAATTCGTGGGGCTCCACCTCTGAAACATCCACATAATCAAGCAGCCATTTTTGGGATAAGTTCATTGTTTATGCCTCCTCGAATTAAAACTGGTTTAAGAATCTCAGGTCGTTTTCGTAGAATAGGCGCAGGTCGTCGATGTTGTACCGCCGCATGACGATGCGCTCCAGGCCCATGCCAAAGGCAAAGCCGCTGTAGACCTCCGGGTCGATGCCGCAGTTTTGCAGCACCTTGGGATGGACCATGCCGCAGCCCAGGATCTCGATCCAGCCCTCGCCTTTGCACAGGCGGCAGCCCTTGCCCTGGCAGTTGAAGCACATGACGTCCATCTCGGCGGAGGGCTCGGTAAAGGGGAAGTGATGGGGCCGGAACCGGACCACCGAATCCTCGCCGTACAGGGCTTTGACAAAGGTCTCCAGGGTGCCTTTCAGATCGGCCATGGTGATGCCTTTGTCCACCACAAGGCCCTCGATCTGATGGAAGAGGGGGGAGTGGGTGGCATCCACCGCGTCGGAGCGGTAGACCCGGCCGGGGGCGATAATGCGGATGGGGGGCTTCTGCTGTTCCATGGTGCGGATCTGCACCGGGGAGGTTTGGGTCCGCAGCAGGATGTTTTCGTTGATGTAGAAGGTGTCTTGGGTATCCCGGGCGGGATGGTTTTTGGGGAGGTTCAGGGCTTCAAAGTTGTAGTAATCCAGCTCCACCTCGGGCCCTTTGACCACGCTGAACCCCATGCCCAGGAAGATCTCCTTGAGCTCGTCCAGGACGATGGAGAGGGGGTGCTGGCTGCCCATCGCCTGCCGTTTGCCGGGGATGGTAACGTCCAGTTTCTCCTCCTCCAACCGGCGGTTGAGCATGGCGGTTTTCAGGGAGGCGAGCTTGTCCTCCAAATCCTGCTCAATCTGGGCGCGGACTTCATTGGCCAGCTGGCCGATCACCGGGCGTTCCTCGGCGGAGAGGCTGCCCATCTGCTTTAAGATGGCAGTCAGCTCGCCTTTTTTGCCCAGGTACTGGACCCGCAGGGCGTCCAGCGCCTTGGTGTCGGCAATCTCAGATAGCTCTTTGCGTGCTTTTTCTCGAATCGCTTCCAAAGCTGCTTTCATTTGTTTCACCTCTTGATTAATATGGGAAAATGACTGGCTTTCCATGGGGCGGGGGAAATAAAAAAGCCCTCCGTCCACAAAGGGACGAAAGGCCATTCTTCCGCGGTACCACCCAATTTTTTGCCACATGAGCAAACACTCTGCGTCCCTTGTAACGGCGGGCACCCGTCCCTGCTTACTCCTGGTTCGGCAGGGCCGCTCGTGAGTGAACTTCGGCCCACCTGCCAACCGATCCGCTTGCAGCCGGGGCGGATCTCTCTGGAGGGAAGGAAACGTGGGCGTACTCTCTCAGTCAACGCGTGTAAAAGTATTAAGAATAGTCTTATCATAGCACAGTTGCCGGTGGGTTGCAAGGGATAAATTGTTGAAAAGACCGGGTTTTTATGCTATACTATTGTGCAATTAGAAGGAGGATTTTGCCATGCAAGAAGTATTTGTCGAGACGTTGGTGGCCAAAAAGCCAACCAAAAAGGATGCACTCCTGCGTGGGGCAGTAGTGGTGGGAATGTTGGTTTTGGGTGCACCTAGCTACATCATGGCCTCCTTCAACCTATATTTTACCGTCATTGGCGCGGTAGTGTGCGCAGGGCTTTTGTACTGCATCTATTATTTTTGGACCGCCCTCAACCTGGAATTTGAGTATATCCTCACCGGGTCAGAGATGGATGTGGACCGGATCAGCGCCCACCGCAGCTGCAAACACCTGCTGACGGTGGACTGCAAAGACATCGCCGCCATGGGGCGGTATCAGCCCGGTTTGGAAGGGGATAGAAAGCCCCTTTTTTACTGCGCTGATCCCCAGGAGGGGGCCTGGTACTTCGTCACCCAAGAGGGGCAGATGGTGGTCTTCACCCCCGATGCCAAGCTTTTGGAGGGGATGCGGGTCAGCCTGCCCCGCCAGGTGGTCAACGAAGTGTTCATCAAGGGGAGGAATTTACTCTAATGCGTGTGGAAACCGGTATTGACCTGGTGGAAGTGGCGCGTATGGAAAAGAGCCTCGCCTCCCCTCGGTTTTGGCAGCGGGTTTTTTCTCCCCGGGAGCGGGAGGAGATCGGGGCCAGGCCCAATCGCGCCCAGTCGGCCGCCGCGGTTTTTGCCGCCAAAGAGGCCTGTGCCAAGGCTATGGGAACGGGCTTCCGGGGGATACGCCTTGTGGAAATTGAGCTTTTGCACGATGGGAGCGGCAAACCGGAGCTGCACCTCTCGGGTGCGGCGGGAGAGTTTGCCCAGAGTAGCGGCCTGGCCTTCTCGGTCAGCTTAACCCACACCCGGCAGCATGCCGCCGCCGTTGTGGTCGCATACAGTGATAGGGAAAAGGAGCAACAGGGATGGAAATTGTAACCGCAAGCGAGATGAAGGAAATCGAACAAAAAGCGGGGGAGCTGGGCATGTCCGGAGAGCGGCTGATGGAGAACGCCGGCGCCGCTGCCGCTGCCTTCCTGAAAAAGACCATCGACCCCGAGGATAAAAACTGTATCCTCTTCTGCGGACGGGGTAACAACGGGGGAGACGGGTTTGTAGTGGCCCGCAAGCTGTACGAGGACGGCGCAAATGTGGCGGTGGTCCTCACCGATGGGGAGCCCCGCACCGAGGATGCCAAAAGCATGTTTGACATGGTAAAGATGATGGGCATCAGCGTGCTGCGGCTGGAGGAATCCTTTGACCAGATCGCCGGCCTGATGGATGTGGTGGACATCATTGTAGACGGGGTCTATGGAACCGGCTTCCACGGGGAGCTGGATGAACTCCACCAAAAGGCCTGCGCCCTGATGAACAATGCCATCGCGGCAGTCTTTTCCCTGGATGTGCCCAGCGGGGTGGACTGCGACGCCGCCAAGGCGGCGGAAGGGGCGGTCCAGGCGGATTTCACCATCGCCTTCGACCATCTGAAGCCCTGCCACATCCTCGCCCCCGGCAAGGGGAATTGCGGGTATGTGGAACTCTGCGCCATCGGCATCCCTCAAGAGGCGGCAGATGGGGTGAAATCCCACTTCCATATCCCCGATGAGGAGATGGTTTTTGCCCTTCTGCCCCAGCGGGAGCCGGAGAGCCACAAGGGGAGCTATGGGCGGCTGCTCAGCGTCTGCGGAAGCGAAAACTTTGTGGGTGCGGCAGTCCTCTCCGCCATGGGGGCCATGCGCTGCGGCGTGGGGCTGATTCAGCTGGCATCCACCCAGACGGTTTGCCATATCGCCGCCTCCCGCCTCATTGAGTGCACCTATCTGCCTTTGGTGGAAAACAGCTGCGGCCGGGTACCGGCCGAGGCCATCGGCGCCATATTAAAACGGATGAAACGCTCCACCGCCGCACTGGTGGGGTGTGGTTTGGGATGCGACGAAGACACTGAGCAGGTGGTTTCCGCCCTCATCCGCCGGGCAAATTGTCCCTTGGTCATCGATGCGGATGGTATAAACGCCGTTGCCAAGAATATAAATATACTGAGTGAAAAACGGGACGCCGTCATCCTCACCCCACATCCGGGGGAGATGGCACGGCTGGTGGGCAAGGAGATTGAGGATGTGGAGAGGGACCGCCTTTCCATTGCCCGCGCTTTTGCCCAGGAACATGGGGTGACATTGGTCCTCAAAGGGCACAACACCTTAGTGGCCTGTCCCGACGGCAACGTATTCTACAACACCACTGGAAATGCCGGCTTAGCCAAAGGCGGCAGCGGGGATGTGCTGGCGGGCATGATCGCCGGCTTTGCGGCCCAAGGCATCAAGCCGGAATTGGCCGCAGTGCTGGGGGTTTATCTCCACGGGATGGCGGCAGACGCCTGCGCCAAGCGCCTCTCCCAATACGCCATGCAGCCCAGTGATATTTTAGAAGACCTTTGCCGCATCTTCGTGGAACACCAATTGTAAGAGGGGCAGTTTCCGCTTCGCCGGCTGTTCCGGCATAAATTTGGCGAAGCGGATGGGAGCGCCCGCATGAAAAAACGATGGATCTCTCTGGCCTTGGCGATGCTCTGCTGCCTGGGTTTTGCCGGTTGTGATAAAACTGGAGGAGGAGGCGGCACTGTGGACCAAAGCCAGGTGGAAAGCCGGATGACTAGCCCCTTTGAGACGACGGCCAACATCAGTTACAAGGACATCAAGGCCACGGCTCGTATCGTCTCGGAGGAGCCGCGCAGCTGTACTGTCTCCTTCACCAGCCCCTCCAGCCTCAATGGGATGAGCTTTGCCTTTGCCAAGGATAAATTGACGGTGGATTACAACGGCATCAGTTTTGATTTGGACCCCTCCAACCTCCCGGGTGGAGCGGTGGCAAAGATGGTGGTGTCGGCAGTCAATTCCGCTACGGAACCTCAGGGCGTCCATGTAGAGCTCAAGGAGAGCTCGGTGGAGGTCAGCGGCCTTATTGAAGCAGGGGAGTTCCTGCTGAAACTGGACCCGAAAAGCGGCAACTTTTTGAAGCTCTCCATCCCCGCCAGCGAATTGGAGATGGAGTTTATCAATTTTTGTCCCCTGTAACCTGAGGCGGCCTCTCCCCAAGCAAAAAGAAAAAGCGATTTTTTCAGCCAGGGCTTTTGCTCGGTCGGAAAACCGGTTTTTATGGGCCGTCTGTGCCATGGCGGAGCAAAATACAAACCCCTGCCACTGGGGCGGGGGTTTTTCCTTTGTCAAAATAACAGCTCCCTTAATAAGATAGGGTAGGTGCGGTTGGAAAATGCCACCACACTGTTTAACCTGAAAAGAATTCGGCAACAATACAGTTGCAACGATAAACTTATTAAGGCGGAGCGTGATAGAACGTGACTGTCAAACGAGGAGAAATTTATTATGCCGACCTGAGCCCGGTTGTGGGATCGGAACAAGGCGGCGTTCGTCCTGTATTGATTGTTCAAAACGACGTTGGCAACAAATTCAGCCCTACGGTGATCGCAGCAGCCATCACCAGCCAGAAGGAAAAATCCAAACTGCCCACCCATATCGAACTGGATTCCGCCCACTGCGGCCTGTCCCGGGATTCGGTGGTGCTGCTGGAGCAGATCCGCACCATTGACAAGCGCAGGCTTAAAGAACGGATGGGCCGGCTGGACGACCAGTCGATGAGCCGGATTAACCAAGCTCTTTCGGTGAGTTTTGGCCTCCCGGGCATGGAGGAGATGCGGTAATTACATAGAATGAGCCGCATCGGCGGACGCCTTGGCGCCCGCCTTTTCTTTTGGCACATAACCGCATATTTTGGCAGAAATGGAACATTTTGTCGAATTTATGTCGATTTTTTACGAATCGTTTTTCTGTGCTTTTCGGGGAAAATGTTGTATTATAATGATAAAGGGCAGCAAAATCTAGGCGATCCGGTCGAAACCCTTGCCCAAGTCTGGTATAATGATTGATATATAATGTTGCGTCCCCCAATTGCTTCCAAGAAGGAATGGCCACCCGAATTCAGATTGACAGCTTCGGGTGGGGATAAAGGACGAAATACTTTTGGATGGGGAAGGTTATGAAAAAATTTCGGATTGTTTTAGCAGACGATGACACAGAGTGGACTCAATTGTTTGAACTAGCAGTGTCGAAAAAAGACAGATATGAATTGGTGGGCATCGCCGAGGATGGGGATTCCGCCTTTCAGATCATCAAAAAGGAACGCCCAGATATTGTCATTAGTGATATCTTGATGCCCAAAACCGATGGTTGTTATCTGGTCAACAGCATCCGGCAGATGCAGAATTATCGACCCATCATTTATATCCTGTCGGGTATTGCCACAGATCCCATCGTGCGGATCCTGCAAAATTTGGAGATTGATTACTACAGCTTAAAGCCAGTGGGAGTCAACACCATATTGTCCAACTTGGACCTGCTTATCGCTATGCGTGGGCTGATGCCGGATCAATCCAGCCAGAAGATCACCATCCAATACACCAATAAATTGGAGCAGCGGGTGGAGGATGTTCTTATGGATATTGGGATGGCACCAGGAAGCAAATTCCACTCCTATATGAGGGATGCGCTGATTGCTTGTACCATCGATGGGTCGAACGTCAATTTGGTGACCAAGGTATTGTATCCGGATATTGCAAAGAAGTATGGTGTTTCCACTCCCAGTGTGGAGCGAGGGTTGCGGTATGGCATTCAAACGGTGCGCAAAACCAATACACCTCTCTACCAGGAGATTTTTAGCGCAATGCTCAGCAAACGCAATATCTCCAATACTGTGTTCATCGCTACATTGGCCAATTATATTAGAAAGTTGGATTAATTGATGATTGCCAAACTCTCACAAAGTGTTGCGCAATATCTGGCCAATAATTTCGAGGATTCGGATGAGGAGGTTCTAGCTTATGGGCTGGAGCTGATCTTCCAAGAGATTTTGGCGTTTATTGCGCTCTTTACGGTGGCAGCATTTTTAGGTGTGGCAGATTTAATGCTTTTTTCTGTGTTGGCATATACGACAGTACGGGGAAACGCAAACGGAGCGCATGCTTCTACACGGAGCATATGCCTTTCCACATATGTCATGTTTATGTTTGCCTCCATTGGCATTTCGATTTGGGCAAAAGGATTTTTGACCCCTTTCTTTTGGGCAGGAATTGCCTGTAATACGATTGTGCTGCTTCTGTATGCACCTGGAGACACTCAGGAAAAGCCCATCTTTGGCAGTAGGCTTCGGCTGCGCTGCAAGGTGGTAGGACTTTTTTGTATGTGGATCTCCTTTGGTTGTGCTTACTGGATGTCTCAAGGGTATCCTACCCGGGCCAACGTATTGATGCTTTCATCTACAGTCGCGTGTTTTATGGTCACGCCTATCGCATATAAGCTATACGGCTGCCAGCGTTATGTAGAAGAAAGTTAAGGAAAGGAGTGTTGAACCCCCATGAAATTGTTCGCTAAAACCCTGAAGGTAACTGCTGAGAAAGTTGCTGAAGCTTCGATAAATGTGGCTTGTGCACCGTTAATTATTTATCAGCCTAAGCTGCCAAAGCAGCTGATGAAAGACAAAAAAGAAGAAAAGTAAAAAAGTAGGGGCGTTAGCCCCTACTTTTTTACTTGGAGATGCTGGATAAAGGAACACTCGTTGATGGTTGTAGAGGAGGAGAAATACTTGCTTTGTGCCTGGACTTTTTCCTCCACCTGGTGCAGTCCAATTCCCATGTGGTTGGATTTGGTGGAGTAATTCTTGCGTTTGATCTTTTTCAGATCTACCTCTCCCTCGAAAGAATTGCGCACAACGATGTTGTAGCAGTCGCTGTCATCCCGGACAAGAAGATTTACCTGTTTGAGCTCACTGGCCGCGGCAGCTTCGATGGCGTTGTCCAGCCAGACGCCCATGATGTAGGCTAGGTCGTATAAGACCTCATTGGGGAATACAATTTCTTCCTTGGTTACAATGGCGATTTCAAATCGAACTCCCATGTTTGTAGCGTAATTGATCTTTCCAATAAGTAGCCCGTAGAGGATAGGTACTTCCCGCAGATTGAGATTTAGAACGTTGGTGGATGACTGAGCAGTGAGACGCTGCTGGAGGTCGCCGATATATGGTCGGAGAAGGTCTAGACGCTCTAGCTCCACAAAACCGGCAATGGTCGATATTATATTATTCATCTCATGGCGGAAACCTTTGATCTGGTCAAGAGAGTTCTCCAGAGTTTCTGTATACAATTTTTGATTGGCAGAGATCACCGCCTTCTTCCCCAATTCATAGGAATTTATAGAATTATATATGCTGTATATAACAAAACATAGAGCGAGAACTAAGTCGTATAGAAGGATAAAATTGTTAATTTTAATTTCAAAATGTTCAAAATAAATAATATTTGGATAAATAAATGCGATCAGAAAAAAGAAATTTAATACTATAATTGTAAATGATTCCTTGTTAGCATAGGAAATTTCGCGTTTTTTCACCACAAAATTCGAGACAGCATATATTAGAAAGCATGGCAACAGTGATAGAAATCTCAAAATATTTAGGTAAGTATTTTCACGAATGTGACTGAAGAAAAAATTTTGGCTCCCTGAAATTACTATGTTGACAATTATCATTACACACTCGATTGTAGCTGAGTAGAGTAAGTAGCCTGTTAAAAAACTAAGGCATTTTGAAAAAGGTAATTTAAATAAGATTTTACAAATAAGGAAATAAGTGGAAATTGTTATAATAAATATAAGTACCATGGAAAAATTTGTATTATAAATAGGTAAAGCGTTGATTATGACAGTAAGTAATGTCCCACAGACAATTTTTTTAATAGAAATTTCTACTCGTAAGATATTGCAACAAATTAAAGTTCCGAGTAAGAATTGAATCCAAGTTGTGAGTATTAATAGTAACGTAGAAAGTTGCATAAGAAGCCTCCTCAAAGTTGTAAGTATCACTCGATTGCTGGTAGGATCGCCTCCATATAGTTTACAACCATTTTACCGATCTGTAAATGGTTTGAGTCAAAAAAGTAACAAAATTTTGTCAAAAAATTTCTATCGTGATCGAATAATAAAATTTATTTGAGACATTGGACAATAAACGACAAATGGTCTAAATTTGTTTGGGTTGCCTACAAAAAAGAGGAGTATGTAGCTACATACTCCTCGATACCATATATTGTGCTTTAAATCATCCAAATCAAATTGAGCATCAACAAACCAACGACGCCTGGCAAACCAAATACAGTTGACACTGCCAAAGAAAACGGGCTCATGCCCAGCAGTGGGGTGGTGAAAGCACCGATTGCCATTACTGCCAGAAGCCCTGCAATTCCTGTCCCGGCAGAGAAAAATAGACATCGCCAAAATCGCCCGCTTTTTAGATAAAGGCTCAGCATAAACAAGGCACAACAGCCTAAGATTACATAAATAATTTTATCTACCCCAATTTTCCATACACCCTTTCTTGAAACAGATCATCTGGCTGATACACACAGACCAAATTTTTCTCCCTTGCTTGCAGCATAAGGTAGCTATACCGACTGTTAAGGGCGTTCATTTCATGGATGAGGCCCTCCACCAGATTGGGGTCGCTGGTCAGATCAAACAAGCTTCGCACCGCGTCCATCTGTGAGACCAGCTCCCGGATCTCCAACAATAAGGGGTCGGGAGATGGAGGTGTGTTTTTCTTCCTTTTTAAGCAGCTTTGCAAGCGTTCCGCCAGTTTTTCCAATGTGACGACCACCTTTCCATGGAATATGTATGTTGGAAGGATGGACAAATATTCCAATATTTATTCACTATAGAAGATTCCCGTTTGGAATAGCTGCCCTTTCTCTGTAAATGCTAATAGGGAAAGAAAGGGGGATTTACAGATGGAAAACCGCAGGGGTATGGCAGACCGATATTGCCCTTCTAAAAAGAGAATTGTTCCAGTTAAAATGCCGGAAAAAAGGAATTGCCCGCAACCAATGGACTGCATGGATTCTTCCTGCAAAGCACAGGGGTGCTTTGAAATTGTGCCGGAGAAAAATCAGTTTGAAGGCTGAAACAAATTTATGAAAGCGATTTCTGTTTAGCTAAAACATTATAAGGAAAAACATAATTGAAAACTACTATAAACCAAATGCAGACTGGAGCTGTTCTACGAACAGCTCCAGTCTGCATTTGTGTGAATCCTATAAGATAAACCTTTATTCTATTTAAAGGGAAATCTCCTCCAGCAGATTGTATTTCATATCCCACAGTTTCTGCGAAAGGTCCACATAGTACGTATGGGGGTTTTCAAACCGGGTCACCTCATCCCACAGGGTGTTGACCTGCTCTGTACAGTAGGCTTTCACCTCATCCAACGAGGGGAGGGTATATACAAGTTTGCCTTTGGAGAAGATCGGCTCCAGTAAGGGGCGGGAGACATAATTCTCTAGGGTCTGTTTCTTCCAAGGGGCATGCTGGTCAAAGATAGTCAACGGCTTACTGTCGTCTACTGTTTCATCATAGAGGGTGATATAATCGGCGAGTGCCTTGCCGTTTTCTTTGTCATATAACCGATACAGCCGTTTGAATCCAGGGGTGGTAATTTTCTCTACACTTTCGCTCACTTTAATTTTGGGAATGAACTCCCCGCCTTCCTGCTCCTGGACCGCAGCCAGTTTGTAAACACCGCCGAAAACAGGAGCGGATTTGCTGGTGATTAAATTTTCGCCTACGCCGAACAGATCCACTTTAGCGCCCTGTAAAATCAGATCGCGGATCAGGTATTCATCTAAGGAATTGGAAGCGGTGATCTTTACATCAGCGAAACCGGCTTCATCCAACATGGCGCGGGCCCGTTTGGAGAGGTAGGCAATATCGCCGCTGTCGATGCGGATTCCTTTGGGGCGGAAGCCTTTGGGAAGGAGTACCTCATTAAATACCCGGATGGCGTTGGGAACACCAGATTTGATCACATTGTATGTGTCAACCAATAGGGTGCAACTGTCTGGATAGAGTTCTGCATAGCTTTTAAAGGCTTCGTATTCGCTGTCAAAGGATTGGACCCAGCTGTGGGCCATCGTTCCCACCACCGGGATGCCATACCGCCTGCCGGCCAGCACACAGGCGGTGGCGGCACATCCGCCAATGTAAGAGGCCCGGGCGCCCAGCACCGCAGCATCATACCCTTGAGCGCGGCGAGAACCGAATTCAAAAATTGCCCGGCCGCCGGCTGCCCGGATCATCCGGTTGGTTTTGGTGGCGATAAGGGATTGGTGGTTGATGGTCAAAAGGACCATGGTTTCCACCAGCTGGGTTTGGATCAACGGGCCTTTGACCACTACCACCGGTTCGCCGGGGAAGATGGGGGTACCCTCTTTGGGGGCCCAGATGTCGCAGGCGAATTCAAAGTTGGCCAGATACTCCAGAAAGGCGTTGGAGAACTGCCCCTGCTCCCGTAGGTATTCGATATCCTCCTCACTGAAAGAAAGGTTTTCCAGGTATTCCACCAGCTGTTCTAGGCCAGCGAAGATGGCAAAGCCGCCGTTGTCCGGCACAGTGCGGAAAAACATATCAAAGACAGCGACCCGATCCCGCATTCCATTTAGAAAATAGCCGTTGGACATAGTCAGCTCATAAAAATCGGTGAGAAGGCTTAAATTCCGTTTCAGATCCACAATGCGTGTCATAACACCCAATCTCCTTTTTAGTTTTGGTTAGTCGATGGTGCGGACGAGGGTTACTCCATTCTGCCGCATGCTGTAGAGGGCCATCAGGTTGCACAGGTCCGCAGGATGGCCGGGGCCATCGTAGGTATCCACCAGGTCCACCGGGACAATCACCTCCACTTTGCGGTTGTGCTGGTTGTAATAGGCGGTCAGGGTGACCGCCAGCTGGTAGATGCAGATGTCGGTACAGCAGCCCAAAATCACCACATGGGTGACCTGGGGGGCCTGGAAGGGCTCCGGATCAGCCAGATAGGCGTTGGTGGAGTTTTTGGGCCGGGCCATTGCCTCCAGCCGGGAGAGTTCCGGGGCCAGCAGGGGTTCTTCTGTGCCCATGAGGCAGTGGGGCGGATAGCTGGCAAGTTCTGGGGAATCCGCCGTATGGCAGTCGGTGTAGGGGAGGATGGAGTACCGCCCGGCGATGCAGCGGTCCACAAAGGCGGCCGCGCCGGGGAGGAGCTCCTCGGTGCGGGGAGAGTACAGAGCCCCCTGTTTGGCAAAGCCCCGGTTTAAATCCACTACAGCGACCAAAGTGGATTCCCGGGGCAGTTCCGCCAAGGAGAGGCTGCCCAAATGATCCAATGAGCTGAGCATCTCTTGGAGATGAGAGGTGGATTGTTCCAAAAAAGTCTGTTGGTCGAGTTGTTCCTTCATACTTGTCTCCTCCTACATAGTTCATCTGTCCAGCTCCTTCGGTGGGGCTCAGCCAGATGTATTGCGGCCACCGGCGGGGATAAAACACAGTTGATAAACACAGCGGGTCGTTGCATCCAGCTGTTTGGCCGGTTCCTCTCATTGTGGGGAAGCCGCTGGAAAGAGCGGCAATGGGCCTCATTCTTGTGCGCCCATTGGCCATTCCTTATAGGATTGCAACGAAAGGCATAAAAAATATCCCCTGGCATCTGCTTTGCAACCATTTTAACACAAATCCCAGGGGATGGACAGTAGTTCCAAGATGATATTAAATTCACAAAACGTTATTTCCGCAAGGACCCAGCGTCAAAAGAGATAAGGCCCTTCGGAACAAACTCCCTGCCCTGGGTGACCGCCTTGACAGCGGCCAAAGTCATCCGCTTGGCCTCAAACAGGGCTGAGTAGTAAAGGTCTAGGAAGCTGTCAAAACGCCGCAGTTCTGGCTTGTCGGCGGAAGACCACCCGTGGTGCTCACGGTTTAGGATGGAGAAGGAGGCGCCAGGCTTTTTCAGGAAGGCGGACAGCAGTTCCCCTTGACCGGAGACCTTTTCCGCTGCGCGGGTCACCGAACGGAAGAGGAACCCGGTGGGTTCCACTTCAATGGTGAAAGCGCGAACTGCATCGCCCAGGGAGCGCCGCAGCTCCTCCGGCTTGATGTTCAGCCCATATAGGGAGCTCAGAACCTTGTGGTACACAATGGCGAGAGAGAGGGCAAACCGGTCATCGATCCGGTAGTTTCGCTTTACCGGGAAGGTGTTAACCGGCCGGTGTTCCTTCAGCCGGTAGAGGGAGGAATCGATGTCGCTTTCAATCCGGTGGTGGAGGCCGCGCCAATGTTTGGGGGAGAGCCGCTTCTGTAGTTCTACCTGTTTGCTGTAGACATAGGGGTGGGCGGAACAATCCAGGCAGTAGTGGCCGATAAACCCGATGTAATAGGCTAGGAGCTCGTCAAATTCCAACCTGCCGGAGTAAGCGGAAATCTCCTGGGCCATGACCTGGAACAGCTGGTCGGTTTTCTGGGTGTGCAATATGGTGCCATATTGGGGGAGGGAACTCTTCCTCCCGGAAAAAATCCGATGGAAAAAGAAAATATCCGGCCCTTGCAGCCCCCAGTGGTAGGGGATGGGATGCTGTTTGATCAGCTCTGCAGACCGGCCCTCCAATAAAATAGCCAGATCCTTGCCAAATAAATGATGGGTGATAAACGAAGGCATATTTGTCACCAGCCTTTCCAATCCAGGGGATTGAACCAGTAAAAATTCTCTAAACTAAGTTTACTACTATTTTGCCATTTTATCAAACCCATTGGGCGAAAAATTTGTGCAGAACAAATTCGGCATATAGAAGGGGGACTCCGCCCAGAGACGCAAGATCTTCGGAACCCGATAAAAAAGGGGCCATACAGGCCCCGATGCATTAGTTGTTATTTGGCAGGTTTCGGCGTGGATACAGAAGCACTGCATACAGCATGATATTGGGCAGAAACCGGTAAAGATGGGTGGTAACGCTCCCAAAATAGGCGCCAAATAATGCAGGGGAGAGTTGGCGCAGCAGGCGGTACAGCGGCGGGACAAAGGGCACCGCTGCAAAGAAAAGCAGCTCTCCAAGCCCTACTGCCGCCCACAGGCGTGGGGTCTCTTCCCGATGTAAGGAGAAAGCCAGAATGAAAAACCCGAACAGCAGGGCATAGAGGAGATAGCCAAGCAGAAGGACTGCGGTGAGGCCAGTATATGTGTGGCGCTGCAGCTGTTTGGCCAGCATGGAATCCGCCAAGGGGAGAAGCAGGGATAAAAAGAGAGGGTACACGGGGAGAAACCAACGGAACCAGGTTGTTTTCATGAGATTCTTCCTCCTTCGGCAGATAACAAAAAACCCGAATCCATCGCCCTTTGGCAAAAGATTCAGGTCTTATCAATATGGTGGAGACGATCGGGATCGAACCGACTACCTCTTGAATGCCATTCAAGCGCTCTCCCAAGTGAGCTACGCCCCCGTGACGACGAAATAAATTATAACAGACCGCTATGGGCTTGTCAACTATTTTTCTGCATTTTTTGCAAAAAAATGAAAAAAGGATGGTTCCCCTCTGACTACAGAGGGCGGAGCGGTTAGCTCTTGATCCGCTCCCGGCAATAGGCATCCAAATAGTAGAGAAGTTCCGAGGGTTGGGGCTTCTGAGGCAGTTTGCGCCCTGCGATCTCCTCCAAAAGGGCCCGATTCCCATGCTGCCACAGATCTTCGGTAGTGCGGGCGATGGAGCGGCTGATAGCGGAAGATGTGGTTTTGCATTGTTTGGCTACCTCTGGGTAAAGACAGGTGGTTAGGCCACGGTACGGGAAAGTATCCATGGAGAGGGATAAATCCAGAGCGAGATGCAAATGTTTAAAACCGATCTTAGTGGCCTGGCAGCCAATTTGGTAGAGCAGTTGTTGAGTTGTCTTCATCCACGGTTGTCCTTTCTGATCCAAGTAATGCGGTTGGGATGGGAATCCCCCATAAAATCATCGTAAAAAAGGGGACAATTTTACATGGCATTGTCTAGTAATTTGTCTTGTTTTATTGACATAATTAGATAAAATTCGTCAAAATAATATCTTTTTAAATCCTACGGAAACGGCCATTCCTCCTTTTTCATAGGCTGGCCCTTGACAAGCCAGCCGTTTGCTGGTATCCTGAAAAAAGAACAACTTCATCCAATCAAACGCTAGGATGGGGAGTAGTAGGGCTTCGGAACGCTCACAGAGAGCCGCCACTGGCTGAAAGGCGGCAGCGGGAAGACGGCTTGAACTGGCCCCTGAGCGGTCGACCGAATACAAAAGTAGGCTCGGACGGAATCCCACCGTTAAAGGGGAAACATGTTGCGCCTAGGGCAAGACATGGCAGAGCGGCACAGAATTGTGCAACTGGAAGTGGTACCGCGGAAGTTTGGGGCTTTCGTCTTCTTTATGAGAAGGCGGAGGCTTTTTTTGTTTCCCAAAGCAAGGGCAGACGGGCCTTCTCACCGAGGGGAGTTTGTTCTCAAGGCGTGTGATCAGCGCCTTGCCTGACCGGAAACAGGATGCGGCCGCATTCAAAAAGGGGGCGCCTGTGCGGAAAAAGGTGTCCCCCACCTGGAAACACGCTGCAAGCAGCAGGGAACCCAGCCAAAAGCGGGGGCTTTTGGGAAAGGAATTCTGCAAAAGAGGCCAAAAGGCCCACGGAATCCCCGGGGGGACTTGCATCTCTTCTTGAAAACAGGTATTATAATGGAATGAGATTTTAGGCCGCGCCATCCTCGCGGCTGGGAGCGTGATGAATTCCAGATGGCAACAAATCAACACAAACTCTGCATGGGATGTATGTCTCCGCTGAACCCGGACGGCAGCTGTAGCCATTGTTCTTATCGCAGCGGCGCGCCCCACCGGCTGGATTTCTTGGCCCCGGGGGAGGTTTTGTGCGACCGCTATTTGGTAGGCGTTGTGCGTGCTGCCTGCTGCGACGGCCCAGTGTATATTGGTTTTGACCAACAGGAGAACATCCGGGTCTGGATCAAAGAATACATGCCCCAGGGTTTGTGTACCCGCAACCAAGCGGATGGCAGCATTGAGCCCAAGCCAGGCTGTGAAATGCCCTTCAAATCGTTAAAATCCGATTTTGAAGACCTGTGCAAAGGGCTCCAGAAAATGGGCGGGGGGGAGATGCTGGTCCCGCTGATCGACCTGATTTCTGCCCATAAAACGGTATATGGGGTGTACCGGTTGCTTAAAACGGTGACCCTGACCGAGTACTTAAGACAAAACGGCGGGGAATTGACCTGGCCAGATGCCAAAAAGATCTTTATGCCCTTGTGCCGGACGGTCTCCGACCTGCACAAAAAAGGCTATCTCCACCGGGGGATCTGTCCGGACAACATCCTCCTGGACGACCAGGGCCGGCCCTGGCTCTGGGGCTTGGCCATTGCGGCCGCCCGGATGAAGGGGGAGCTTGTCCCGGACCTCTGCCCCGGTTACTCGGCCCCGGAACAGTATGAGGAAAACGGCTGGCCTGGCACCTTTACCGATGTATATGCCCTGGCGGCAGTGCTATACAAAATGCTCACTGGGACCATGCCGCCGGAGGCTCCTTCCCGGATGGCAAAAGACAATTTGGCCCCAGCCAGCGACCTCAACGCCCGGGTGCCGGAGAGCGTATCCGACGCCATCAGCGCCGCTATGATGCTCAGCCCTGATTTCCGGATGGAGACGGTGGAGGAGCTGACCGCTGCCTTGCTGGAGTCGGAGAACACCAACACCGCAGTGTTTGACAGCGAAAGGATCAAAGAGGTTGCGGAGCCAGAACCGTCTAAGCCTGCTCCCCGGGTGGGGAAAAAGACCATGTTGGGGCTGATGGCTGCTCTTGTAGCGATTCTGGTGGTGGCCCTCATCGCCGTGGCCCGGGGGATGTTCCCAGAATTGTTTCACTTTGGCGGCGAGCCCTCCCAGCCGGAGGTATCCTCCTCCCAGGCGGATACCACAGTCCCCAAATTTGTGGGACAGTACATAGAAGCGGTCATGACCAATGCAGAGTACCAATCCCGGTTTGAACTGCGCACTACCAGCCGGTATGATTCTTCATATCCCGCAGGGGTTGTGGTGGAACAGTCCACCCCCGAGGGGGCAAAGATGATCCACCGTGGGGTGATTATCCTGACGGTGAGCGAAGGTCCTCAGGTGGTGGATATGCCGGACATTGTGGGAAGCAAGCTGAGCTTTGCCACCAAGGTGCTCTCCCAGCAGGGGATCCGGTACCAGGTGCTGGAAGTGGTGGACGATTCCCTGGAGCCCGGCCTGGTTTCCAAAACCAGCATCCTGCCCGGCGAGCCTTTGGATAAAAGCCAAGATGTGGTTTTCCTCTACACCAAAAAGGTGGAAGAGGCGGAGGACACGGAGGGCACCCGTGTGGAGGGAAGCTCTTCCGCTGCTTCCCAATCGGAATAAATGAAAAAGCCCCGCAGCATAGCTGCGGGGCTTTTGGCGTTGTATTGGAAGAGGGTTCCCTTTGGCGGCGAAACGGGAATTACACACGATCCCGCGCTCCACATTCCCAAAGCCCTGATCTTATTCGTTTTCCAGCAGATGGCCCAGGCTCTCCGCCTTTAAGTAGGCATTGATAAAGCCGTCGATGTCCCCGTCCATCACTGCGGTGATGTTGCCGCTCTCAAAACCAGTTCGGTGGTCTTTGACCAGGGTGTAGGGCATGAACACATACGAGCGGATCTGATTGCCGAAACCAATGTCTTTCTGCTCCCCCTTGATGTCCTCGATCCGCTCCAGGTGGGCCCGCTCCTTGATCTCAATCAGCTTGGATTTGAGCATTTTCATGGCGACCTCCCGGTTCTGGTGCTGGCTGCGCTCGTTCTGACAGGCCACAACTACCCCGGTGGGAATATGGGTAATGCGGATGGCCGATTCCGTCTTGTTGACGTGCTGGCCTCCCGCCCCGCCGGAGCGGTAGGTGTCGATCTTCAGGTCGGCGTCGTTGATGACGATTTCGTTGTCCTCGTCGGTGATCTCCGGCATCACCTCCAAGGAGGCGAAAGAGGTGTGTCTCCGGCCGGAGGAATCAAAGGGGGAGATCCGCACCAGACGGTGGACCCCGGCCTCAGATTTCAAAAATCCGTAGGCGTTTTCCCCCTCAATGAGGATGGAGGCGCTTTTGACCCCGCCTTCCTCGCCGCTGAGGTAATCCAGCACCTTGCATTTGTAGCCGTGGCGCTCCGCCCAGCGGGTGTACATCCGGTAGAGCATCTGGGCCCAGTCCTGGGCCTCCAAGCCGCCGGCCCCTGCGTGGAAGGCCAGGATGGCGTTGTTGCCGTCGTACTCCCCTTTGAGAAGGGTGGCCAGTTTTTTGGTCTCCAGCTCGTCCATCAGGGCGTTGTATTCCAGTTTGGCCTCCTCAAAGGTGGCCTCGGATTCCTCCGGGGAATCCATCCCCAGCTCCACCAAGGTCATCACGTCTTCGTAGGCGGAGGCCAATTTTTGGTAAGAGGAGATTTCATCCTTGATCCGGCTGATCCGCTGCAGAATCTTTTGGGTGCCGGCAAGGTCGTTCCAGAACCCCTCCTGGGCTGTCTGCCCCTCCAGCTGGGACAACTCTTCCTTGAGGGGATTCAGGCCGATGGCGTCGGCCAGGTCATCTATCTGCGGCTTGACGTCCAGCAGTTTAAGCCGCAGTTCATCCAGCAGCAGGACATAATCGTTTTGTAGCATGATATCCTTCCTTCTTCGTGTTTCCACGGGTGTATCTAATTTATTATAGATGAGAACACCGCCCATTGTAAAGTACCATCCCCGTGGATTCTCTGAGAAAACGGTTTATTTACAAATCTGCTCTTGGTTTTTTGGGGCGGATACTATATAATAGATTAAATAGCGGGGAGAATTTCGTCCCAATTGGGAGGATGCCCCCTATTTTATATGAGTGTTAAGGAGTGATCCTATTGGGAAAATATACCGGCATTCCCTGTGCGGCCTGCGGGCGGCTGTTTGAGGAGGGGGATGACATCGTCGTCTGCCCGGTTTGCGGCGCGCCTCATCATCGGGAGTGTTATGAAAAGCTGGGTCACTGTGCGTTGGAAGAGCGCCACGCCCTGGGCGAGGCCTGGCAGCCACCCAAGGGCAAGCAGGGGGACAACCCCGCCCTGGTGATCTGCAATACCTGTGGCGCACAGACTCCGGCAGATGAGCCCTTCTGCATCAACTGCGGGCAACGGCTGGACCTGCCGCCCCGGCAGGAGCAGCCATCCCCTGGGGGGAGCTATTACATCCCCGGGGTGGGGCCCATCCACAAAAATGCCACCATTGGCGATGCGACTATGGAGGAACTAGCGATGTTTGTCGGGCCCAACGCCCAGTTCTTCCTGCCCCGGTTCCAGGCGATCCACCAGCGAAAATCCTCTTTTTCCTGGAACTGGTCTGCTTTTTTCCTCAACTTTTTCTACTTTTTTTACCGCAAGATGTATTTGGTCGGCGGGGTTCTGATGCTGGTTTCGATGGTCACCATGATCCCCAGCGTGGTATTCACCAATGAATACATGAAACTCTTCCTCCAGTCAATCACCGGGCAGGTGATCCCCTATAATGAGGAATTGATGATCCAGATGAGCAGCATCCAGCAGTATATCCGCATTGGGCAGATGGCCCTTTCCCTAACCCTGGGGATGTTTGCCAACAAGCTCTACCTCAACCACGCCCAAAAGGTGATCCGCAAGACCAAGGAGGAGTTTGGGGAGGGGAGCCCTGCCTGCCTCACCGGCATCGCCACCCGGGGAAGGACCAATATGACCATGGTCCTCCTGGTGCTGTGCTGGATGATCTTTTTGTACTTCGCCATCTCCTTTGCCATCACCAACAACATCATTTCTATCTTGTAAGGGACGGAGGAATTTGAAATTATGAAAATTAAAAAAGCAGTCATTCCCGCAGCGGGGTTGGGAACCCGCGTCCTGCCCGCCTCTAAGGCTGTGCCCAAAGAGATGCTCCCCATTGTAGACAAGCCCGCCATCCAGTATATTGTGGAAGAGGCGGTGGCGTCCGGCATTGAGGATATTTTGATCATCACCAGCCGTGGGAAGACCACCCTGGAAGACCATTTTGACCGTTCCCCAGAGCTGGAGAGCCGCCTGTTGGCCTCAGGCAAAACCGACTTGTACAACCAAGTGGTGGATATCGCCAACCTTTGCAATATCCAATACCTGCGCCAGAAGGAGACCAAGGGCCTGGGCCACGCGGTTTACTGTGCCAAGAGCTTTGTGGGAGACGAACCATTTGCCGTCCTCTATGGGGACGATGTGATTATCCCCAAGGAGAAGCCTGCCACCCGGGAGCTGTGCGACGCATTTGAGGAGTTCGGCCTGGGGACGGTGGGAATCAAACCGGTGCCCCTGGAATTGATCCACAAATATTGCTCTTTGGACGCCACCCAATTGCGGGAGGGGATTTTCCAGGTTCGGGATATGATCGAGAAGCCCAAGCCGGAGGAGGTCATCACCAACTACGCTATCTTGGGGCGCTGCGTGCTGCCCGCCGCCATCTTTTCGGTGCTGGAGAATACCAAGCCCGGCGCCGGCGGGGAGATCCAGCTGACCGATGCTATGCGGGTCCTGGCCCAGCGGGAGGGGATGATCGGGGTGGAATACTCCGGTAAGCGGTACGACATGGGCAACAAGCTGGGTGTCCTCCAGGCTATTGTAGAAGTGGGCCTGAAACATCCGGAAATTGGGGAGGAGTTCCACCAATACCTTTTGGAGCTCTCAAAGTCCCTATAGCCCCGCAACCTGCTGAATTTTAAAAAGAATTTTTGTGCGATTAGTGAAAAACCTTGACAAAAGGCTTGCTGACTGCTATAATTTTGCTGTTGCCGTGTTATTCTGACGCGGCATCCCTTGCCCGGACCAGCCGGCCGGGCCTAACGTCCAAAAGGAGGTGTCAAAATGCCAAAAACAACCGGAAACTATGAGACAGTTGTGATCTTCAACACCAAGGTTGGTGAAGAGGGCATCGCTGCGCTGACCGAAAAGTTCAAAACTCTGATCAGCGACAACGGTACAATCAACAACATCGAGGAATGGGGCAAACGCAGACTCGCTTACCCGATCGAGGACGAGACCGAAGGCCATTATGTGCTCATCGATTTCACCAGCGGTGTCGCTTTCCCTGCAGAGCTCGACCGTATTTACAAAATTACCGACGGTGTTCTTCGCTCCATGATCATTGCGAAATAGTAAGGTGGTGTAATTGTGCTGAATAAAGCAATTTTGGTCGGCCGTCTGACTGCTGACCCCGAACTGAAACAGACCCCCAACGGCGTTTCTGTCTGCTCGTTCAGCATCGCCATCAATCGGCCTTACTCTTCCAAAAACGGGGAGCGCCAGACCGACTTTATCAACATCGTGGCTTGGAGGGGACAGGCTGAGTTCGTGGCCAAGTATTTCCGAAAAGGGAATGCTATCGGCATTGACGGCTCTATCCAAACTCGCAGCTACACCGATAAAGAAGGCAACAAGCGCACCGCATTTGAAGTGGTAGCCGACGCTGTTAGCTTTGTTGAGAGCAAAAATGCCGCATCTGGCGCGATGCCGTCCTATGGCGCTCCGGCGCCTTCTCCTGTGGCTCCTTCCACACAGCCTGGGGTGTCTTACACCAGCGGCTCGATAGGGGATTTCCAGGAGATCGAGGATGACGACGATCTGCCGTTCTAGTTTTGTAACTACATCATTTCATAAGGAGGTTTGTACCGTGGAAAGAACTGAAAGAAGCGAAAGACGTGGCCCCAGAAAGGGCAGAAAAAAAGTATGCCAGTTCTGCGTTGACCGCATTGAGAATATCGACTACAAAGATGTTCCCCGCCTGAGAAGATACTTGAGCGAGAGAGCAAAAATCGTTCCCCGCAGAGTGACCGGTACCTGCGCCCGCCACCAGCGTCAGCTGACTGTGGCTATCAAGCGCGCCCGTCATCTGGCTCTGCTGCCTTACATCAGCGACTAATTTTGGCTTTCCAAAATAAAAAAGAGACGCCCTAGGGCGTCTCTTTTTTATTTTCATATGAATTTTTTAGCAGCACAAAGGCCGCCAGACAAATATCCGGCGGCCTTTGTGGCAACGAACAACAAAAACTACGCTTTTTCATACAGTTTGTGGTAAATAGTCAGCATGTAGTTGGCCAGGTCCTCTGCGCCGCTGTGCATCACCGAGTGGGTAACCGACTTTTTGAGGATAGCAAGCTGCTCTGGGCTCATGTTTTTGACATACCGCAGCCGGGCGGCCATCTCTTCCGGGGAGTTGAACACATAACCGTTGACCCCGTTGCGGACCTGGTCCTCATTAAGGGGATCCAGTCGCTGGAGCACCGGCAGACCGGTGGCCATCCCCTCCAGCATGGAGATGGAGTTAGTGTCCGACAGGGATGCGGTGATGTAGATGTCACAGGAGGCGAGGTAGGGGGGAAGCTCGTCGTGCTGGATCGCCCCGGTGAAGGTGACCATCTCCGAGATGCCCAGTTCCTTCGCCTGTTCCTCCAATTCCTCTTTGCAGGGGCCGTCGCCGATGACAATGAGGTGAATCCGGTCCTGGGGGGTCATAGTCTTGGCCCAGTATTCCAGCAGCACATCCACGCTTTTTTCCCGGCCCAGCCGGCCCACGAAACACGCAATCATCACATCATCGTCAATATTGTACCGCTTGCGGAAGGCGGTTTTGTCTGCTTCGCTGATGTTTTCCGGCATGAACATGTCCAACTCCACCGGGTTGGGCACCACAGTGACCGGCTTGTATACACCGACCTCATGGAAATACTCCTCGCATTTTTTAGAGGGGCCGGTGAGGGCGGAAGCGTTTTTAGCCAGGAATTTGAAATACCGGTGGCTCAACCGTTTGGTGACGCCCAACAGGGGGCGGGGGGAGATATAGTACAGGTAATCGTCATACATGGTGTGTAAGGTATACACCAGTGGAACTTTCAGCATCTTGGCGGCCATCACGCCGGAGAGGCCGATGCCGAATTCATTGTGGATGTGGATAATATCCGGGTGGAATGCCTCGATCAGCTGGAGGCGGCGGTGGCTAATGGGCGGGGCGACGCCGTAATTGTAAAACCGCTTGATCCGGGCGCCAGGGCAGTGGAGGACCCCATCCTTTACATAATGGCGACGGGCGCTGGCATCCGCAGTGACAATAAGGACTTCATGGCCCAGTTTTTCCAGCCCTTCCTTCAAGATTTTGACATGGGTGACCACGCCGTTTATATATGGGAGATAAGTTTCGGTGAAAAGAGCAATGCGCAAAGAAAACTCCTCCTCGTAATTGTGTTATGACCTGTTTTGAACCAGTTAGAGTATAGCATGAAAAAACACAATGATAAAGGGATTTTGCCGGATTTTCCAGCCTTGAAAGAAAAATGTAAGAGATTGTCGTCTTTTTGTCACATTTGGGCAAACACAGATTGTGAAAAGTCTAAGGTAGCGGGTTCTCCCGCGGAGGCGGGCCAAAAAGGAGAATGTCTGCCGGGGAGGGGATGCCGCTGAAATGGGCGCTCAAAAAGGAAAATAGGGTTTGAAACTGTGGGTGGATTCAGGTATAATATTTTTATAGCTGTTTCCTCTTTGCCGTCCCGTTAACCCGGGGTGGAATCCACCCTGTGGGGGGCTTTGGCTAGACAATTCAAATTGCAGGGATTCCCCATATGGGGTTCCTGTGCGGAGGGTTACTATGAGCGGTGTATATAAGGTCTCCCTAGAGAAGATCATCAAGGATTTTAACCTGCAAATCGCCTACATTCCCCGGGACCCGTCGGAGATTTTCATTTCCAGCGTAGATGTCAACCGCCCGGGGCTGCAGCTCGCCGGATTTTATGATGTGTTTGACAACGAGCGGGTGCAGCTTTTGGGCAAAAGCGAATTTGTCTACCTGGACCAGTTCGATGTGGAAATTATCAACGCCCGCTGCGACGCCTTTTTTGCCCAGCATCCCCCTGTGGTCATTGTGGCCCGGGGATTAACCCCCTATCCGGGGATGCTCCGCGCGGCAGCGAAATATGAAGTCCCCTTGCTGATCACCGAAGAGGAGACCTGCTCCTTCCTTTCGGGGCTGATCTCCGAGTTGTGTGTAGAG
>NZ_CABRJC010000022.1:0-28729 GCF_902471145.1 uncultured Merdimmobilis sp. | reverse complement strand
TACCGAGAAAATAATGACTGAGTTTTCGGATTTGAATCTATGCCCAATTAACAACCGTCAGGGAATTGTAATTGATGGTGAAGGTTCAAAGGTTATTTGCAAAGACTAATTTGAAAATTCAAGTTTGTCGAACTGATAAAATCCCTTTAGGAACTAAAGGGCGCACTTCTATACTCTCCTATCGGGAGTATGTGCGTCCTGGGTTACTTCATTCCCGGTCAGCAGAAGAAAACTGCCCGACCGGGAATGTTGCGTCACTTCGTTCCGTCAAGGTGGCTACACCCCCCTTGCGCCGCTTATGCGGCTATCCCTTGTGGACTTGCCGTCCGCAAACGGTTTTGACAAACCGTTTGCCGCCAGCAAGTTTGAAGATTAGACATAAACAAATCCTCCGTATGGTCTAAGCCATACGGAGGATTAACTGTTTTACGGACACCCGTCTATGGGAGGATGCCTTTTTTCTTTGGATGGATTTGAGTGGTTCCCCTTACTGCCGGGCGAGTCCTTTGGATTCCAGGTATTCGTCAAAGGTGGACATCCGGTCAATGACCCCATCGGGGGTTATCTCGATGATTCGGTTGGCAATGGTCTGGATGAACTGATGGTCATGGGAGGTAAAGAGGACATTGCCCTTAAAGTCGATGAGCCCGTTGTTGAGGGCGGTGATCGACTCCAGATCCAGGTGGTTGGTGGGCTGGTCCAGAAGAAGGACGTTGGAGCCCGCCAGCATCATCCGGGAGAGCATGCAGCGCACCTTCTCGCCGCCGGAGAGGACCTTGACCGGTTTGAGTGCCTCGTCCCCAGAGAAGAGCATCCGGCCCAAAAAGCCCCGCAGGTAGCTTTCATGTTCGTCGGTGGAGAACTGGGCCAGCCATTCCATGATGGAGAGGTCGCACCCCTCAAAGAAGGCGGAGTTGTCCTGGGGGAAGTAGGAGGTGGTCACGGTGCCGCCCCATTTGGTCTCACCGGAATCCGGTTCCAATTCGCCGGCCATGATTTTGAACAAGGTGGTGAGGGCGATCTCGTTCTCGCCGATGAAGGCGATTTTATCCCCCTTGTTGACCCGGAAGGAGACGTTGTTCAGCACCTGAACCCCGTCCACCGTCTTGGAGACCCGATCCATGAAGTAGATATCCTTGCCCACTTCCCGATCCTGCTGGAAGGCCACATAGGGGTAACGCCGGCTGGAAGCGGGCATCTCCTCCACGGTCAGCTTGTCCAGCAGCTTTTTACGGCTGGTGGCCTGCTTGGATTTGGATTTGTTGGCGGAGAACCGCTCGATGAAGCTTTGCAGCTCCTTGATTTTGTCCTCCCGCTTTTTGTTCTGATCCCGCATCATCGACTGCATAATCCGGCTGGATTCATACCAGAAATCGTAGTTGCCCACGTAGAGCTTGATTTTGTTGTAGTCGATGTCCACCGTGTGGGTGCAGACCGCGTTGAGGAAGTGGCGGTCGTGGGAGACCACGATGACTGTCCCCTCAAAGTCCAGGAGGAAGTCTTCCAGCCAGTTGATGGATTGAATGTCCAGGCCGTTGGTGGGCTCGTCCAACAGGATGATGTCCGGGTGGCCGAAGAGGGCTTGGGCCAGAAGGACTTTGACCTTCTCACTGCCGGTGAGGCTGGACATCTGGGCATAGAGGAGATCGGTCCCGATGCCCAATCCCTGGAGAATCTGGGTGGCCTCGGTCTCGGCGTCCCAGCCGTTCATCTCGGCGAATTCCCCTTCCAGTTCGGAGGCGCGGACCCCATCCTCATCGGAGAAATCCTCCTTGGCGTAGAGGGCGTCCTTTTCCTGCATGATTTGGTAGAGCCGCTCGTTGCCCATGATGACAGTGAGGATGACATTGTACTCATCGTAGGCGTAATGGTCCTGTTTGAGGACGCTCATCCGCTGGGCGGCGGGGATCTCCACCGTGCCGGTAGAGGGTTCCAACGCACCGGAGAGGATCTTCAAAAAAGTGGATTTGCCTGCGCCGTTGGCCCCGATGATGCCGTAGCAGTTGCCGGGGGTAAATTTGAGGTTGACGTCGCTGAACAGCTTCTGCCCGCCAAATTGGAGGCTCAGGTTGGAAACAGTGATCATAGTGTTTTCTTCATCCTTTGCTTGTGATAATAGACAGGGTTATTTCTTTCTCCCGGTTTTGGGGGGCAGCTTGCTGCGGGAGACGTGTTTCTTCACCGAATAGCCAAAGTAGCCCATCTTTTTGCCGATGGCATAATAGGAACCGTGGGCATAGGCCACCAGGCCGCACTGCTCCAGCCGGAGTTTGCCGGTTTCGTCGATGTATTTTTCATCCACATTGACTGCCACAATGTCCGCCAGGAACATATCGTGGGTGCCAAGGGGAGTCACCGAGCGGACTTTGCATTCCAGGCTGACCGGGCTCTGGGCGATCATCGGGGCGGAGACAATGGTGGCGGGCTCCGCCGTCAGCCCTTTTTCTTTGAATTTATCATATTTGGCGCCGGATCGGGCCCCGCACCAGTCGGCAGTCCGGAGCAGCTCCTTGGTGGTCAGGTTGATGACAAACTCCCCCGATTCCTTAATCAGATGGTAAGAATGGCGGGTGGGCCGCACCGAGATGTAGGTCATGGGCGGGTTGGTGTTCACGATGCCAGTCCAGGCGATGGTCAGGCAGTTGGGTTCTTCCACCGTGCCACAGGATACCAGGGCAGGGGGGACGGGGGCCATCAGAGCCGCCGGTTTCCAGGTTACTTTGCTCATGTTTTTTGTTCTCCTTTTGTATGAAGGCCGCAGTTTTGGCGCTGCGGCTGGGGTGGGCAAACATATACAAATTCTATTTTACCATATTTCCCCACAAGATAACAGCGGTCCGGCAAAGAAAACAAGGGAATTTCTAAGGTTGGCGGATTCTTGTGGAATCTGCCTGATTTGGATTGCTTGTTGGGAGAAAATATGGTATATTTAAGGCAATAAATCCTGCAATTTTAAAGGGGAGGAGATACGATCATGAAGGATTTGACTCAGTTGACAGCACGGCTTCAAAACCATTTGGAAACCTTGCGGGAGTTCACCGCAACCCCAGGCGAGGGCGTCACCCGGCTTCCCTTTACCAAGGAAGCGCGGCAGGCCGTGGAGTACTTAAAACAGCAAATGGAGGAGATCGGCCTTGCCGTGCGGGTGGATAACTCGGGGGCAGTCATCGGCCGGCTGGAGGGGGAAGACCCGGATGCCCCGGCCATCCTCATCGGATCCCACTATGACACAGTGAAGTCTGGCGGGGCCTATGATGGCATTGCCGGGGTGGTCTCTGCCATAGAGATCGCCCGGTTGGTCAAGGAGAGCGGCGTGGGGCTGAAGCACCCTTTGGAGGTGGTGGCCACCAACGACGAGGAGGGCATTGTCTACGGGGTGTGCTTTGTCAGCAGCAAGGCCATGCTGGGCCGCTGGACGTTGGAGGAACTCAAATCCCTGAAGGACAGCGAGGGGGAGAGCATCTATGAGGCCATCCGCCGGTTTGGCCTCGACCCGGATAAGATCGAAGACTGCCGCATCGACCCCAGCAAGGTCAAGTGCTTTATCGAAATCCATATTGAACAGGGTCCTGTGCTGGACGCCACTGGAACCCAGCTGGGCCTTGTAGACTGCATTGCCGGCTTGCAGCGGTACCGGGTGCAAATGGTGGGCGAATCCAACCACGCGGGAAGCACCCCTATGAATATGCGTAAAGACGCGGTGGAGGCGGCAGCCAAAGTGGTGAGCTGCATCCCCGGATGGGCCCGGGAAGAAGGCGGAGGCACTGTGGGGACGGTTGGCTATTTCCAAGTGTACCCCAATGCCCTCAACACCATTGCAGGCAAAGTGGAATGGGTGTTGGACTGCCGTTCGGCCGAGAAGGAGAAAATCGACCATGTGGTTGCCAAGATGAAGGAAAAACTGGAGGAGGTCTCCCAAGAAACTGGGGTGAGCTACACAGTGGAACAGCTGGTCAACATTCTGCCCGGCGCCATGAGCCCAGAACTCCTGGATCTCTTGGAAGAATCCTGCAAGGCTGCTGGGTACAGCTGCCAGCGGATGCTCAGCGGCGCAACCCATGACACCCACCTTCTCTCGGAAGAGATGGATACGGTGATGGTCTTCATCCCCAGCAAAAACGGGGTGAGCCATTCGCCGGAGGAATCCAGCAAATACGAGGATTTGGCCCGCGCAGTTGATGTGGTTGCGGACACCGTCCTCAAGCTGAACCGGTAGTATTGGCAGAATAAGGCAACAAATAGAAGGATGCCGTTAACGGCATCCTTCTATTTATTGAAGGGACTTGTATAGGGTGGGGGAACACAAGATGGAAACCGCTGCTTTTTATCCAAAATCACCCGATACCCTCCCTGTAATACCTGCATTGTCCCCGCATCCAAAGGGCGGGCGATCCACGGCGGTTCTACAAGGCCAAACTCCACTTCCGGCCCGCCTTCATACCACACGCGGATGGAGGTGCAGGCCCCATAATACTCGGTCTGGCGGCGTGCTACAGTCCCAAACTGCTCTGTGAATGCCTGGTTTTGAAGAAAATCCTCCTTGCTGGGGGTGAGGAGGACTAGGTCGATGTCAGAATCATCTTTGTGATCGCCCCGCGCACAAGACCCAACGAGAATAACCCCCTCAATTTTTGGGTGATTTTGCGCCCATTGTTTGATATCCTGTAACAATTTTTCCACAAAAAGCCCTCCAGCCCATAGAATGATATAGATGAAATAATACCACAATGGAGCATGTGCCGCAACGCTTTTTCTATAAGGTTGTCGGAAGGAGAAACTCTCTGTTCCTTGACAATTCCCGGCGAAAAATGGTATACTGAATTTCACTCGGAGGGTAGGAGTCCTCATGCGATAGCAGACGGATTTGTGCTGGATAAGAGATCGACCGCGGTTGATTCTTATCCAGCTTTTTTTGTGTGGATAGCTTCAAATGCCATGCTTCCCTCCCAAAAGATTGTATGGAAGAAAGGCGGGCTCCCTGTGGAGAACAACAGCAGCAATTTGACCGAGGGCAGCATCGGCCGCCGGCTGATCACCTTTGCCATCCCTTATCTGATCGCCAACTTTGTCCAGGCGCTGTACGGCGCGGTGGATATGGCGGTGGTGGGATGGTTTGCCAATTCGGCGGGTATTTCAGCGGTGTCGGTGGGCAGCCAAGTGATGCAGATTGTCACCAGCATGGTATCCGGCCTCACCATGGGCGGCACCATTCTGATCGCCCAATATTTCGGCGCCAAACTGGAAAAAGACACCAAGGAGACCATCAGCACCATGCTGACCATGTTCGCTGCGGCGGGGGTGGGTTTCACGGCAGTGATGTTTTTGTGTGCCCCTTGGGTTTTATCGCTGCTGCAAACCCCGCCGGAGGCCTTCGAACAGGCCCTCTCCTATGTGCGGATTGCCTCCTGCGGCATCCTGTTTATCTTTGGCTACAACGCCATCAGCGCCATGCTGCGGGGGCTAGGGGACTCTAAAAGTCCTCTCCTCTTTATCTCCATCGCCTGCCTGACCAACATTGCCCTGGATCTTCTTATGGTCGGCGGCATGGGGATGGGCCCAGCCGGCGCGGCGCTGGCCACCATCCTCTCCCAGGCGGTGAGCATGTGCTTGGCCATCCTCTACCTGACCCGGCGGGATTTTATCTTTGACTTTAAGCTGCAAAGCTTCCACATGTACAAGGATAAGGCATTGAAACTGCTGAAAATTGGTCTGCCGGTTTCCTTGCAGGAATCGATGGTCAGCGTGTCCTTTTTGTTCATCGCGGCCATTGTCAACTCGTTGGGGGTGATCACCTCGGCAGCGGTGGGCATTGCCGGCAAGTTCACCAACTTCGCCATGCTGCCCGCTACGGCATTTTCCGGGGCGATTTCCGCCCTCACAGCCCAAAACATGGGGGCCGGACAACCGGATCGGGCAAAAAAATCCCTGCTTATCGCCATTTCCATGGCCTTGGGATGCGGGTTCCTCTTCTTTTTGTGGGTACAGCTGGCCCCGCAGTCGGTGCTGCACATCTTCAAAGCGGACCCGCAGGTAACTGCCGCCGGAATTGCATATATGCGAACCTTCTCCATCGACTATCTGCTGGTGGCCTTTGTATTCTGCATGAACGGCTTTTTCAATGGCTGTGGGCGCACGGTGTTCTCGATGGCAAATGGCCTTTTTTCCACGTTAATGGTTCGTGTGCCCCTTGCTTATTTCCTAAGCCGATACATTCCGGGAAGCCTCAGCGGCATTGGGCTGGCGGCGCCGCTGGCATCCTCCACCTCGCTGATCTTTGGGCTTATCTATCTGAAAATGGGGCGGTGGAAGCAGTTCCAGGTGGAATAAAAATCATGAAAAATCCCGGCGAGCCCAATTGGGTTCGCCGGGATTTTTCATCGCTTTGCAGCGGGAAGGGATCGGGGATCTTACAGGTGGACCGGGAATTTCTCGGATTTTTCCAGCGCTTCAATCTGCTCCCGGACCAGTGAAACCAGCCAATCGCGGTGTGGGGAAGGGGGCATTGCCTCCAGTTCCCGCAAGGTCTCCCGGTAGTTTTCCAGCTGCTGTTCCTTGGGCATACCAATCCCTCCTAACCCTTTCAGTATAAAGGGGCCGTCAAGGGATATTTTGTCGAACGGTGTCACAACAAAAAATATTTTCAAGATTCCTGGATTTTTTCTTAGTGTGGCAGTTCCAGCAGCCGGATAATCTCCCGTTTATATTGAAGGAATTCCCCGGTGAGTGGAAACTGAGCGCTGCGGGGCTTGGGCTCCCGAATGGCCAGCTCCGCCACAATCCGCCCCGGCTTGCCGGATAAGATGTAAATGCGGTCGGAGAGGAGGATCGCCTCGTCGATGTCATGGGTGATGAACAAGGTGGAGAGGCGGATGCGCTCCATCACCTCCAGATACCAGGTGTGGATGGCCCCTTTGGTGATGGTGTCCAGGGCGCTGAACGGCTCGTCCAGAAGGGCCACGTTCTGGGAAAAGAGATAGGTTCGAAGGAGGGCGGCCCGCTGCCGCATCCCGCCGGAGAGCTGGCTGGGGTACCGGTGTTCCGTCCCCGCCAGGCCGAATTCCCCAAAGTGGCGGGCGGCTTCGGCGTAGGCCTCCTCTTTTTTCACCCCGCGGATGAGGAGGGGCAGGGCCACATTGCCCAGCACCGTCCGGTAGGGGAGGAGAAGGTCTTTTTGCAGCATATAGCTGATCTTTCCCGCCTTGCCGGTGATCTCCTCGCCGGAGAGATAGACCTTGCCCTCTTCCGGCTCCATCAGACCGGAGATGATGTTGAACAAGGTTGTCTTGCCCGCGCCGCTCACCCCCAGCAGGCAGACCAGTTCCCCCTCTTCCAGACGGAGGGAGACATCCTCTAGGATGGGGACGCCGTCAAAGGATTTGGAGACATGCTCCACGACAAGCTTGCTCATGGGCTACTGGGGAAGGTAGTCGTTGGAGTACCCAGTTCCGGCGGGGATTTCCTCCTCCAGCAGCTGGTTGTCCCACAGCCACTGATAGAAGCCGTCCCAGCGGGCGGGGTCGATGACCCCCCAAGCTTCCGCGTCCGCCTGATACTGGGCGGAGAGGTATTCCTGGCTGGCGTAAACCAGATCTTTGTCCAGCTCTGGGCTGGCTGCCAGCAGGAAGTCGGCAGCTTCCCTGGGGTTGGCGATGGCGTATTCATACCCTTTGCGGGTGGCGGCCAGGAACGCTTTTGCCGTCTCGGGGTCCTCTTGGAGGAAGGCGTTGTTCGCCAGGATCACTGGGGTGTAGTAGTCAAAGGTGGGCTCAATGTCGGAAAATGCCCAGTAATCCATATCGATGCCCTTCACTTCCGCGGCGATGCCATCCCAGCCGTAGAACACCCAGATGGAGTCCACGTTGGTCTGCAAGCTGGTGAGGACATCCGTGGGGGTGCTGGGCACCAGGTTGACCTTGGAGAAATCCCCGCCGTCTTTTTCCACGCAGTACCGCATCATGGCCTGTTCCACTGGGTTCTGCCAGGTGGCGTAGGTGCGGCCTTCCAGCCCTTTGGGACGGTCAACCCCTTTTCCGCTCAGGGTGAGGATGCCGCTGGTGTTGTGCTGGACAATGGCCGCCACTGCGGTGACCGGCAGGGCGGCGTCGCCGATGAGGGCGGGGGCGATAGTGTCCTGGGCGTTGATGCCGAACTGGGCTTTGCCCGAGGCCACCAGGGCGGGAGCTCCATCTTCCGGGGGCTGGACAAACTCCACCTTCAGGCCGGCTTCCTCATAATAGCCCAGGGCCTGGGCGGCGTAGAGGCCGGTGTGGTTGGTGTTGGGGGTCCAATCCAGGCAGAAGGTGATCTCTTTGAGGGATTCCCCCTCGCCGGAGGAACTGGAATTGCCGTTCCCGCCGCAGGCGGTGAGGGAAAGGGCCAGCCCAGCCGCAAGGATGGCTGCAAGTATCCGTTTCATATACAATTCTCCTTATAATTCTTGTTCCTGCTGGCGCAGGTTGTCCCAAGGCGTGGCCTTCTTTTGCAGCAGGTCGATGGCCTTCATCAGCAGAAGGCTGATGGCGGAGATCAAAAAGATCACCGCGAACATTTTGTCAAAGGAATAGGATTTTTTGACCCGGGTCATGTAGACCCCCAGGCCCTCCATGCCGCCCAGCCATTCGGAGATGACCGCCCCCACCACCGAGTAGGAGGCGGCGATTTTCAGGCTGGCAAAGAACTGCCGCAGGGCAGAGGGGAACTTGACGTACCGGAAAATCTGGTTCTGGGTGCTGCCCATAGCCCGCATCAGGTTGATGGTGTCCGGATCGGCGGAGGAAAACCCCTCCAGCAATCCGATGGCCATGGGGAAAAAGCAGGTGATGACAATGAGCACCACCTTGGGGGCGATGCCATACCCCAGCCAAAGGATGAGCAGGGGGGCGATGGCAACGGTGGGAACCGTCTGGCTCACCACTAAGAGGGGATAAACCGCTCGCCGCAGCAGGGAGTAGCGGTCCATAAAGAAGGCGACCACAAAGGCCAGGAAGATGGCGCAGGAGAGACCGAGGGCGGCCTCGGCCAGGGTGGTCTGGGAGTGGCTGACCAGAAGGGGAAAATCGGCAAAAAAGGCCTTGACCACATCAGCGGGGGAGGGCAGCATGTACTTGGGGACCACTCCCAGGCTGGACAGCCCCTGCCACACGGCCAAAAGAAGGGCGATCAGCACTCCGGGAGCGGCCTTATTGATGGTGCTTGGTGACTTTTTGGTCAATGGTCAACACACCGCCTTCCGGCCGGTAGGAGATCCGCACATAGGTGCTGACCGCGGGGGCGCCCGCCTTGGCGGCGATGAGCTGGCAGTTTTTGACGATCTCCATCAATTGGTCGTAGTCCCCCTCAATGGCGGTCTCAAAGGGGCCGACAAAGGTGGTGAGGCCGGTGGATTTGATGTAGGCGATGACCTCATCCACAATGCGGATGGTCTCGGCGTCGTCCATGACTTTGGGAACAACTTGGATAGCTACGCTTGCGTTTGGCATAAAATCTCGCTCCTTTTTGCTGTACAATCAAAAGACCGCCCAGCCGGAAAGCCAAGCGGTCTTATCATACAGCATCTGTTGGGGGCAGGCCCCCACAGCATTGTGCAGCATCCCTCCGCCGGCATTATCCGGATCAGGTTCAGGGTTACAGGCCATAAGCCCGCTCTCAGCCGAAAATCAGCACCCCTTGCGGTTTTATTGTCGAAACTAGAATACTCCAAAAGGGAGAAATTGTCAACCAGGCAGAAAATCACCAGGTCAACGCCTCCCCAATGGCGGTGAGCAGGCTCTTCTCCCGGTCGGCGGTGTCCTGGGTCACCTCCCAGACCATCACCCCGCCCAGGTGTTTTTTTGCGTAATAGGTTTTGTCTTGGATGGTGGGAATCCCGTTGTAATGGACTTCCACCCCGTTAATGGTGGTGACATCCTTCCCATAGGCATCTGGGTCGGCGGCCAGGATGGCGCTGTAAGTGGCCCAGGAAGGACGGCCATAGAAGGGCATCCCCAGTACTACCTTGTTGGCGGGCACACCCCTGGTCTCCTTCCAATAGGTGGCGCTGGCCACAGCGAGGGAGTAGCTGGAATGCCGCTCCCCGTCGCCGCCATCATAGGCCATGACATTGATCCAGTCCACGCAGGAAAGCACCTTATCGGTGTGGGCGAGGGTGGCGTCCCGGTAGACGGTACCCTCGGGGGAGACGCCGCCCAGCACCGCCGCAGTCAGCAGCTTGCCCTTGGCGTGGAGCTTCTCGCTTAAATAGAGCATCAGTTTTTCATACCGTTTGGAGCTGCCATTTGAGACGTTGGGATGTTCCCAGTCCATGTCCACCCCGTCGAAGCCGTATTGGTCGCACATGGTCAGGATGGCATCCCCTAGCCGGTAGAGCTTTTCGTCGGTGGCGGTGGCCTGTTCAAACACCGATTGGAGGGTGTTGCCCTGGTAACTCCAGCCCCCCACCCCCAGAAGGACCTTGTTCCCCTTTTGGTGGGCGGCCTCGATGAGGGATTGGGCAGCATAGGCATTTTCCAAAGGGAGAAGGGTCCCCTCCTTGGTGGGGATGGCGAAAGCATAGATCAGGTGGGTCACCACGTCGTGCTGGATTTTTTCCATGCTGCTAGGCTTCCAGGAGGGATAATAAGCCACTACTTTAAACCCTTGTGTGCCAACCGAAGGGGAGCCGGCAGGGGGAAGGGAAGAAGAAGACGCGCTGGAGGAGGATGCTGGTGCCGAGGAGGAGGGAGGGGCTGCACTGGAACTGGAAGGGGGCATTGGAGTGGAGCTTGGACTTTCCACCGTTTCCCAGGGGTTGCCATCCCCTTTGCCAGGCTGTTCGCCTGTATTCCACCATTTGGCCTGGTAAAGAACGCCGCCGTAGAGGACCCGATCCCCCTTTTGGTAGGTGGCGGCGGAATCCCACACAGAGGCTTGTCCAGGGGCAGGGGAGGTTACCTGAGAGGAGGATTCTTCCTCCAGGCTTTCTTGGTTCTCGCTTTCCGATGACTCTTCTTGGGAGGTGCTGGAGGAAGGGGCTTCCCCCGGCAAAAAGCTTCGGTACAGGGAAAAACCCCCAGTGATGAGCAGGACAGCCAAGGTGATTCCCGCCGCAAGCAGCAAATAAGGTTTGTGTTTGTTTTTTACTTCCACAAAGGGGCACTCCTTTTGAAAAAATCTTGGCGGCCCACAGGGAGGGAACCTTATCGTGGGCCACACACTGCCCCCATTGTAGCAGATAGACGCGCCTCATGACAAAGGAAAGATCGGGAAGGGAATCCCCCAAAAAGCTGGAATACCGGGCTTGTTTGGAGAAAAAGACCAGAAACCATGGTGGAAATACAGGGTTTTCTGGGACAATATCCAAAAGATTTGAAGAGGTGGGGGAATCTCTTGACTTTAGCCATTAAAAGCTTTAAACTGTAAAACAGTGAGAGATCACTGAATTACAGAGTCACAACGACTGAAAGGCGGAAATCCAATGAATGACCTGCTGAAAAGTGCAAAAGCAATCGAAGAGACTATCGTCAAGGACAGACGGACGATCCATCAGAACCCAGAGCTGGGGAATGATCTGCCCCAGACGACTCGATATATCATGGACCGCCTGACCGAAATGGGATATGAACCCAAGGAAATCTGCAAGAGCGGCGTTGTAGCCACGGTGGGCAAGCCAGGCAAGACAATCCTGCTCCGAGCCGATACCGACGCCCTGCGCATGCCGGAAAAAACCGGCCTTCCCTTTGCCTCCCAGAACCCGGAAGCCGCCCATACCTGCGGCCATGACACCCATGCTGCCATGTTGCTGGGTGCGGCAAAACTCCTCAAAGATCGGGAAAACGAGTTGTGCGGCACCGTTAAATTGATGTTCCAGCCTGCAGAGGAGATTCTTGCCGGCGCCAAAGCGATGATTGATGCCGGCGTGCTGGAAAATCCCCATGTGGACGCAGCTGTGGCCATCCATATCAGCAGCGTCACCCAGCCAGCCGGATTTGTGGGCTTTACCAAAGGCGGCTCTCACGGCTCGGCGGATAAATTTGTCATCACCGTCAAAGGAAAAGGCGGCCATGGGGCCAACCCCCACACCGCCATCGACCCCATCACCGCCGGCTCCCACATCGTCATCGCCCTCCAGGAAATTCTGGCTCGGGAGATCGACGCGGCGGACACCGCCACTATGACTATCGGCGCCTTCCAGAGCGGGCTCAAGGAGAACGTCATCCCCGATGAGGCGATGATCATGGGCACCATCCGAACCAAATCCAGCAAGGTCCGCACTTTTATGAAACAGCGCCTGGTGGAGGTAGCCAAAGCGGTGGCGTCGGCGTTCCGCTGCGACTGCGAGGTGGAATACCCCTTTGGCGTCGCCCCCTTGGAGAATGACAACGACTTGATGGATGAGATCGTCGGCTACACCCGCGACCTGCTGGGCGAGGACAAAGTCCAGGAGCTTCCCGGCGGTATGGGATCGGAGGATTTCTCCCTGGTCACCGAAAAGGTCCCCGGCATCTTCCTGCGCCTGGGCGCCATGCCCTCCGACCCGGAGAAGGTGTTCCCCGCCCATAACCCCAATGTCCTGTTCGACGAAAGCGCGTTCCCCATCGGCTCGGCGGTCTACGCCAATGCAGCCATCCAGTGGCTAAAAAACAATCAATAACCCCATTCTACTTCCAATTCTGATTCAACAGGGAAGAGCCCTCCGCCACAGCGGGGGCTTTTCTCTTTCTCCGGAAGGGGCAATCCTGTGGCGGAACTGGCTGGAAAATTACACTTGTCAAACTTTTCGTTTAGGAGTAAAATAAAGGAGGCATATTGTCCTTTATCTATATGTCTAAGCCCTTTCCATCGCCGGATGGGGCCAGGAAAGCAGTTGTAGAAACAGGAAAGAAGGGTGACAGTTTATGAATTACCGCAAATTTGGAAATACCGGGGTTGAAATTTCCGCCCTGGGATTTGGCACCATGCGTCTGCCCACCACCGACGGAGTCCCTCTGAGTGCCAATATTGATGAAAAAGAAGCCATCCGGCTGATCCGTCACGCCATTGACAGCGGCGTCAACTATGTGGATACCGCTTACCCTTACCACGGCCGGACCAGTGAAACCCTGGTGGGAAAAGCCTTGGCCGATGGCTACCGGGAAAAGGTGTATTTGGCCACCAAGAGCCCTGTTGTCCTGATTGAGGCGGAAGGGGATTTCGACCGCATCCTGGACGAGCAGCTGCAAAAGCTGAACACCGACCATGTGGACTTTTACCTCCTGCACGCCTTGGACAAAAAGAAATGGGAGACGGTGAAAAAGTTCAACCTGCTGGATAAGATGAAAAAGGCCCGGGACGCCGGGAAAATCCGGTTTATGGGGTTCTCCTTCCACGACGACTTGGAGTTGTTTAAAACCATTGTGGACAGCTTTGACCAGTGGGATTTCTGCCAGATTCAGTTCAATTACATCAACACCGACTACCAGGCTGGGCTGGAAGGCCTCCACTATGCCGCCGGCAAAGGGCTGGGCGTAGTGATTATGGAGCCGCTGCTTGGCGGGGCTCTGGCCGCACCTTCTGATGCGCTGAAAAATGCCCTCTCCCCCGAAAAATCCCCAGTGGAATGGGCTCTGGATTACCTGTGGAACCAGCCTGAGGTCTCTTTGCTGCTCAGCGGTATGGGGGAGATGCAGCAGGTGGAGGATAACCTCACCTATGCGTCCCGCTCCAGTGTCGGCATGCTCAGCGAAAAAGAGGTCGCTATGCTGGCCCATGCCAAAGAGGTCTACGATTCCTCTATCCTGGTGCCCTGCACCCGGTGCAGCTATTGCATGCCCTGCCCCTTTGGCCTAAATATCCCCGCTATTTACCAAGCCTACAACGCAACCAGCCAGTCCACTATGGAGAGGGCCAAAACGCTGTATGCCACCGCTACCCCGGAAGTCTCTGCCATTGATTGCCGCAAGTGCAGACGCTGTGAGAATGTGTGTCCTCAGCACATCCCCAGCAGCGAACTAATGCCCAAAATTGCCGAGGTATTCGGCCGGTAATTGTCCACTCACATGCAAAAAAGCCTCCCTATTTTGGGAGGCTTTCTCTTTGTCAGGAGGGGTTGTCCGAATCTTTTTCTTCCCCTGTGGAGCGGGATTTTTTCTCCCAGAAGAGGAGGAGCCCCGCCGCAGCTGCGGAGAGGTAGACAGCCGCCGCCAAGTAGAAACCCGACCGGGACGGGGCGGACGCCTCTTCTTCCAGGATAATCTGTTGGGTGGCAGCTGGCGCAGCAGCGGGGGAACTCCCGGTTTTGGAAGAACTTCGGGAGGAGCTAGTGGAAGGGGAAGAGGCCTTTACAACGGCTTTCGGGGAACTGCTAGACACCTTGGCACCAGCTGTCTTGGAAGAGGAACTGGATGAGGAGGAAGCGATCTCCTTCCCCTTTTCGCTAGAAGAACCGTTGTCCTTTTTGGGCGGTTTTTCCAAATCTGGGTCTTCCTCTTCGCCGCCACTGCCGCCATGAGGAGTGCTGTTGCTCCCTGAACTGCTGGAAGGAGGGGTGGAGGAAGATGGGATGGAGCTGCTAGGTTCCTCCGCTGGCGGCCCCACCGAGATCCTTTCTCCAGTAAAAACCGCATTTGCCAGCCGAAGGGGATTTTTCACATTGTTTGCCTGTACAGCGCCGTTTTCCATGGGGAAGCTGGTGTAATCCCGCAGCACCAGCTTGACATAGTCACAATCGGCGGGAAGAGTATAAGAAAACACGTCATAATACTGCAAGATGGTACCTGGGCGAGAGAACTGGGCTTCCTTGTCCTTTTTGCGGGTGGGGGTGAGCAGCCGCAGGTTCCCTTGGCTTTTGCCCGCATAAACCTGCAGGCCATAGGGGATGAGGTCTTCTGGCCGTTCGGCGGTGGGGAGGAACGCCTTTCCACCTTGGACACCGGTCAACCGGGCAAGGCCGTCCTCCATCTGGATATAAACCCCTCCGGTGGAAGGGCTGAGCCGCATTTCTTTGCGGGCTAGGGATGGGTTGGCAGCTGCGAAATAGCCCAGTGTATAAGCATCCAATTCTTCGCTGTAGGTAGAAAAGGTGCCTTTGCGGCTGTACACAGCCACTTCTAAAGTCTGCGCCCCGCGAATTTGATAGAGGACTGACCCCACTGTACTAGCGGAGGGCAAGCTGCAAAAAGTCTGATCCTGGGCGGCAGGCCAGTTAAAGTCATCCATGGGGTCGCCGGAGCGGGTCACCAAATTTTGATACGATGCGGCATCGGTGTTTTGTGTAGAGGAAAAGGTGTCCACAAACTCCATGCCATAGCAGGTGGTACAGCAGAGGGCAAATGCGAGAAGCATGGTCAAGATTCTTTTCATGATGTACACATCCTTGTTGTCTATTTTTGTTTTATTATACGAGTTTAAGACAAAAAATACAACATAATGGATAATTTTAATCAACAATAAAAATTATTTATGTGGAAATAGACAAAATCCGAGGGGATCATTTGTGAAACCTCTGGTTATCATCTTCCGGCATAGGGCCATCTTGTCGGCGGAATGGCTCATAAGATGGGAAAAAAACGCATACAATGAACCAGCTTGTAAATGGGGGGAATCACCATGCCAGAGGATAAAAAGGCGCCGAAAGGGCCGCATACCATTATTTTGGAAGACCGCAGGAATCTTTCCATCACCGGGGTCACCGATATCGACAGTTTTGATGAGGAAACTGTGATAGTCTATACAGACACAGGAGAACTTGTGGTTCACGGTTCCGGCCTGCACATCAATAAGATCGACGTGGACACTGGGGAACTCACCTTGGAAGGGGAGGTCACCGGGATGACCTACAACGACAACCAGCCGTACCGGGGCGGCCTATTTGCCCGCATGTTCCGCTAGGGAGGGGAAAAATGGAGATCAGTGTTTCCTCCCAGACGATGGCGTTTTTGCTATCTTGTCTGTTGGGTGCCGGCTTGGCCGCAGTGTATGACGTCTTCCGAATCCTGCGCATCGCCCTGCCGCAGCCAGCCCCTGTGATTGCGGCTCAGGATTTTGCCTATCTGCTCATCTGTGCGGGAGCTACTTTTTTCTACTTGATGACCACAGTCAGCGGGCAGATCCGGCTGTTTGTGCTGGTGGGGGAGGTCATTGGCTGGGTGCTTTACTACTTCACCATCGGGGAAGTGGTGATGAAAGCCGCCCACACGGTCATCGACTTTGTTTACCGGCTTCTCCGGCTCCTGCTGGCCCCATTTATCTTTGTGGGAAAGCGGTTGTACCGGATTTTGAGCCGCGCGGGCAAAAAAGTGGAGGCAAGGGCCAAAAAAATTTCGACGAATGGGAAAATGCGCTTGAAACAACAGAGGCTTTTATTGTATAATCTTATAAAGATACCTGGGAGAAAAACAAGGATTGTTAAAGGAGGAGACAGCCAGTGAGCAAGGCACAGAAAAAACGAGCCAATCCCCTTTTCCGCTTGTTGGTGGTTGGGTTTACTTGTTATGCGGTGTTTGCCATGGTTGGCCTTCAGGTGGAAATTGCGAAGAGACAACGGGAAATCAAAGAGCTGGAGGATAAATGCACCCAGCAGGAGATTGACAACAAGGAAATTGAACGCCTGCTGGCCGAAGGCAACAACGAAGATTATATCGAACGGGTCGCGCGGGATAAGTTGGATTTTTCCTATCCCAATGAGCGAATCCTTGTGGATGTCTCCGGAGGTTAACCCCCGGCGCAAAGGTTTCGGGACAATAATATAAGGAGGACTTTTCCATCTATGCAGCAGCTTGCGGTAGGAAATATTGTGGAGGGCAAAGTAACCGGCATCACCAAGTTCGGGGCGTTTGTGGAACTCCCCGGCGGGAAGACTGGCATGGTTCACATCTCCGAGGTGGCGGCCACCTATGTCAAAGAGATCAAGGATTTCATCCAGGAGAACCAAATGGTCAAGGTGAAAATCCTCAGCATTTCGGAGGATGGCAAGGTCAGCCTCTCCATTAAAAAAGCGCAGGATCGCCCTGCACCGCCGCCCAGAAGATCCGGCCCCCGGTCGGATAGTTTTGAGTGGGCCCCCAAGCGTTCCAATGAGAATCTTTCTTTTGAAGATATGATGGCAAAATTCAAGCAGACAAGCGATGATAAAATGTCCGATCTGAAGAAGTACATGGATGTCAAACAGCGGGGTTCCGGCCGCAAAGGCCCATCCAAATAAGTTCTTTTCTGGAGTGCCCACCCGGCACTCCTTTTTTCATTTCAGCTGTGGAAGGAGATTACCATGCTACTGATCAATGCCGCCCTTGTTCCGGTGGAATCCCCCCGGATTGACAATGGATATATCCGCATCCTCGATCAAAAGATCGCCGCTTTCGGCCCTATGCCCGCCCCCAATCCAGATGAGGGGGAAGAAGTGCTGGACCTTTGCGGCCTCACTGCCTACCCCGGCTTTGTGGACGGCCACTGCCACATCGGCATGTTTGCAGACGGCCTGGGGTTTGAGGGGGACGACGGCAACGAGGAGACTGACCCGGTGACCCCCCACCTGCGGGCCATTGACGCCGTCAACCCCATGGACCGCTGTTTCCAGGAGGCGCTGGAACAGGGTATTACGACGGTGGTCACCGGCCCGGGGAGTGCCAACCCCATCGCAGGGCAGTTCTGCGCTATGAAAACCTTTGGCCGCCGGGTGGACGACATGGTGATCCGGGAGCCGGTGGCCATGAAGTTTGCTTTGGGGGAGAATCCCAAGACGGTATACAACGACAAGAACCAAACCCCCAATACCCGGATGGCCACCGCCGCCTTAATCCGGGAAGAGCTCCACAAGGCCCAGCGGTATGGAGAGGATTTGGAGGCCGCCCAGGAGGATGAGGACGCCGACGAACCGGATTTTGACGCCAAGTGCGAGGCCCTTCTTCCGCTGCTGGCAGGGGAGATCAAGGCTCACATCCACGCCCACCGGGCTGACGATATCTTCACAGCCCTGCGTTTTTCCAAGGAATTTGGCCTGGCCCCGGTCCTTGTCCACTGCACCGAGGGGCACCTGGCCGCGGACATCCTGGGGGAAGAGAAGGCCAGCGCCATCTGCGGGCCGCTGATCGGTTCCCGCTGCAAACCGGAATTGGTCCACGCCAGTTTGGCCAACCCGGCCATCCTCTCTCAAAACGGGGTGGAGGTGTCCATCTGCACCGACCACCCGGAGCTGCCCATCCAGTTTTTGGGGATCAGCGCCGGCCTCGCTGTCCGGGAGGGGATGGATTATGATAAGGCCCTCGCCGCAGTGACCATCGTGCCCGCCCGCCAAGCCGGGGTGGACAGCCGGGTGGGGTCTATCCAGGTGGGGAAGGATGCCGACCTGGCCTTTTTCGACTGCGACCCCTTGAGCCTCACGGCCAAGCCGAAGCTGGTTTTGGTGGATGGGAAGATTGTATTCTCCAAAATGTGATTTTTACCTTGTAATTTTATATAATTCGTGTTATACTGTGTGTAGAACTTATGGAGGGATTGCACAATTTCCCTTCGATAAGATTTTCCAGTAAAGGGGTTGAATCTATGAACATTACCATCAGCGGAAGAAAGACAATCATTCGAGACTCCTTCAAAGAACGGGTGGAAAAGAAGCTGTCCAAATTGGATCGCTTCTTTGATGAGGATGCCAGCGCCCAGGTTACCGTCACAAACGAACATGAGCGGGAAACCGTTGAGGTGACCGTTCAATCCAAAGGGATGTTCTTCCGGGCCGAGAAAACAACCGGTGACCGGCTGGATTCCCTGGATTTGGTGGTAGATGCCCTGGTCAAACAAATTGTCAAGAATAAAAATAAACTGGGGCAGAAGCTGCGGGTTTCCGCCTTTGACCCCATCTATCACGATGAACCCACCGAGCCGGAGGAATACCATCTGGTCAAAACCAAACGGTTCCCTGTCAAACCTATGGCAGTGGAAGAAGCGATTCTTCAAATGAACCTTTTGGAGCACGAATTCTATATGTTCCGCAACAGCGAGGATGGGGAAATCAACGTTGTCTACAAACGCAAAGACGGCAACTATGGCCTTATCGAACCGCTTGGGGATTAAAATTCCCGATGGGCATACGGCAGCATTTATGTGGCCGGGGACAGTGACAGTCCCCGGCCTTTTTTGCGTCAAATCGTGGCTGTTTTCGACAACAAATCGCATTTTAAAAAGATAATCTAGTTCTAGGAACCATATTGAAGAATCTAAGATATTCTGATATAATAGAGGAAAAAGTTGGATGTATGGGGAGGTGAATCTGTGGAGGGCATGGATCAAGATTTGCAGGAATGGCAGGAATCGCTGCGGGAGGTACATCTTCCCCGCTGGGAGGAACTGCCAAACCTGGGGTTATATATGGACCAGGTAATCACCATCCTGGAACACTACCTGGAGCCGGTCTTCCCGGAGGGGGAAAAAATCCTCACCCCGGCGATGATCAACAACTATGTAAAGCTCAAATTGATCCCCAAACCGGATAAGAAAAAATACGGGCGGGAACACCTGGCCTATTTGGTGGCCATCACCATTTTGAAGCAGGTGCTCACCATCCCGGAAGTGCGGGACGGCATCGTCTGGCTGGCGGAGAAGGTGGGGCCCAAACAGGCCTATAACCTCTTTTGTCAAGAGCAGGAGAGGGAACTGTCGGCGTTGTTCCAACCACCGGAGGGCGAGCGTCCCGCAGGCACTGAAGTCCTGGCGCTGCGGATGGCGGCGCGGGCCTTTGCCAGCAAACGGATGGCGGAAAAAATGCTGGAATTGGAGTATACCTTAAGACAATGATCCCAGGAGGTGACAGAGATGAACCAGCAAAAAATTGCTATAGTGGTGGATTCCGGCTGTGATGTGCCAGAGGAGTGGAGAAAACGGTACGGGATGTACCTGCTTCCCCTGCGGATCCTCTATGAACAAGGGGAATACCTGGATGGGGTGGAAATCTCCTCTGAGGAGGTGTATCAAAGGCTCCCCCAGGAGATCCCCAAGACATCCCTGCCCAGCGGCGGACAGGTGACTGACTGCCTGGATCAAATCAAGGCGGATGGGTATGAAAAGGTGCTGGCGGTAACCCTTTCCAGCGGACTCAGCGGGACTTATAACCTGGTCCAGCTGATCGCCCAGGAGTATGAAGGTCTGGATATCCATGTGGTGGACACCAAGAACATCGCCATAGGCAGTGGGTTCACTGCAATTTTAGCAGGCCAGTGCCTGGAGCAGGGGATGGAGTGGGAGGCCCTGAAAGCCACCATTGACGGTTCCCTGGAAAAATCCAAGGTGTTTTTCTGCCTCGCCACGTTAGAATACCTGCAAAAGGGCGGGAGGATCGGGCTGGTGGCCTCCCTGGTGGGCAATGCCCTGGGGTTAAAGCCCATCATCTCCTGTAATGAGGACGGAGTTTATTATGTAGTTTCCAAAGCAATGGGCCGCAAACAATCGATTCACAGGGTGATGGAGATGGCGTGGAGGTTTGCCGCAGAAGGCAAGCGGTACAATGTGGCAATTGTCAACGCTTCTGCCAAGGAGGAAGCCGCCGCCATCAAGGAGGAGCTTTTGCCCCATCTGCCTGGCCGCGTCCAGCTGATTGAAAGCGATTTGGGCCCGGCCTTGGGCGTTCATGTGGGTCCCGGCCTGTTGGGGGTTGGAATCCAGCTGTTGGATTAGGTTCACTCAACGAAGCGCTTGATAAAAGCCCCTGGATTTCCAGGGGCTTTTTGTCGGTTTCGGGGCGCAGGCAGTTTCACCCCGGGAGGGTTTTTGTGATCTGTGGGATCGCTGAATGAGGTTTGGCAAGGCAGGGGAACATCTGCGGGCCAATGGACGGATAGGCTTTTATTTTCTCCCCTGTAGATACCTGCGCCGGTATTTGATACCTGCATATGCGGCGATCTGTTTCATATAAACGGCGTCGTAGACGCCGCCGACAGCCCCAACAAGGGGAACCCCTTGAAGGAACTTAAGATACAGCAGCTCTTTGGACAGAGCCTTGGCGGCCGCCTCTATCTGTTTTTTCTCCTCATATCCATCGGGAAGTTTCCCGTCGTGGATAAACTGGTTCAGCTTCTGGTCGGTTTCAAGAAGGGTCTCCCCGTTGGATACTGCGCCCTGGATCAGCAGCAAGATGAAATACCGTTCTTCTTTGGCTTCGTACCCATACCCGAAGTGGAGGGCAATTTCATAGAGGTTTTTCAGAAGCATGCCGGTGAAGATGGGAATATCTGGAAGTCCGATTCCCAGGGCGCCCATTCCTATTCCCGATGCTCCGGAAAGAAGGGTGTTTTTGGCACTGGTATTCCGAACAGTTTTTGAAAAAGACCGCAGGGATTTGGAATCCTGCTTGATTTTTAGGGCGTACTGGCGCACCTGGTATTCCTGTTCCAGCTTTTGCCGGGAATAGGTCTTTTCCACTAGGCCCGTGCCCTTTTCAAAAATGAGGGCAAAGGCTTTGGAAAAGGCGGTATCCAAAGTGGACTGCAATTTTGGGGGAACTTTCTCCTTCAGTTTTTCCTGGAAAAGCGGGGACTTTTTCTCCAACCGCTTCTGAAGGAACCTCCGCTCCTCTATCAGCAGCCTGCGCCACTCCTTTTCCACAGGGGATTCCCTCGTAAAAAAACCCATTTTCCTGCACCTCCTCACCGCTGGCTTGTTGCTTCGAACGGGACGCAATTGGATTTTATTCAGAGTTCAGGCAGCACAGAAGGGGGGCGTGTGCCTTTTATTAAGGCGATTATAACACACGGGAATCGGTTGGCGCAACGTTTGGGGTGCCGCAGGGCCGGCCTGCTGCATTTTGCCGTTGGGTTTTGGGGGAGATTATGCTATAATAGTTGCAGAAGCCTTGCGCTGCATCAAGTGAGAAAGATGAGGAAAAATCCATGTCTCTTTTGACGATAAGTTGTCCCTGCCTCTTTGGGCTGGAGAGTGTCCTCTCCGGCGAAGTTAAGCGGATGGGCGGAGAAAATGTCCAGGTCACCGACGGCAAAGTCACCTTCCAAGGGGATGAAGCCATGGTGGCCAAAGCCAATATTTGCCTGCGCACCGCCGAACGGGTTCTGATCCAGCTGGGCTCCTTTCAGGCAAGAAGCTTCACCGAGCTGTTCGACCAGACAGTACAGCTCCCCTTTGAAGCGTTTATCGGCCGGGCAGATGCTTTCCCGGTGAAGGGCTGGTCCTTGGGTTCCCAGCTCCACAGCATCCCGGACTGCCAATCCATCATCAAAAAGGCTGCTGTGCGCCGGATGGAACAGGTGTACCACCAGAGCTGGTTTGAAGAGACCGGCCCGGTTCACCAAATTCAGTTTTCCATCCACAAGGACAATGTCTGCATCTTTTTGGATACCTCTGGAGTGGGCCTCCACAAACGGGGATACCGGAAGACCTCCAACGCGGCTCCTATCAAGGAGACTCTGGCTGCCGGCATCATCGATCTGGCCAGGGTGCGGCAGGACGATGTGGTGTATGACCCCTTCTGCGGCTCCGGCACCTTTTTGATTGAGTCGGCTTTTCATGCCCTGAACATTGCGCCAGGGATGCGCCGCCGGTTTTCCGCCGAACAGTGGGATTGTTTCTCAAAGGAGATATGGACCGCCCAGCGCAAGGAGGCAAACGCCCGCATCCGCCGGGATGGGAAGTTCCGCGCTTTTGGTTATGACATCGACCCAGAGGCAGTGGCCCTGAGCCAGGAGAACGCCTATCAAGCTGGGGTGGCAGGCCGGGTGAAAACCTCCTGCCAAGGGATCGACCGGTTCCAGATTGAGGACGAGCGGGCGATCATCTTTGCCAACCCGCCCTATGGGGAAAGAATGCTGGAGATCCAGCAGGCTGAGGAGATTTACCGCACTATGGGCCGGGTGTTCCAGCAGCGCAAATATTTGAGCTTTTACATCATCAGCCCCCATGAGAATTTTGAGGAGATCTTTGGCCGCCCGGCAGACAAGCGCCGCAAGTTGTACAATGGCATGATCAAATGCCAGCTGTACATGTATTTTCGCTCTAAGTAAACAGCCACATCGTTATTTATATCCGGACAAGCGATAAAACAGCCGGCCTCCATTAAGGGGCCGGCTGTTTGGGTTAGTAGTTGTAATTTGGTTTCAGCTTTGCCAGATAAAAGGCGGACACGCCGGCGGCCAGCAATTCTGCAAACGGGATGGAGAGCCAAACCCCGTTGATCCCCAACAGGAGGGGGAGCAGTAAAATTGCCGCCACAATGAAGACCAGCGTCCGCAGGAAGGAAAGAATGGCAGAAACCCTGCCGTTGGAGAGGGCGGTGAAGAACCCGGATACAAAGATGTTGAACCCCATGAAGAGGAACCCGATGGCAAACAAGGTCATGCCTTCCTCGGCCAGGGCGTATACCGCAGTTCCGGGTTTGGCAAATGCCCGGATAACAGTGCCTTTGAGCAGCAGGGAGCCCCCAAAGGCTAGGGCCGAACAAATGCCTACAAAGATAAGGCTGAGGCGGTACAGCTTTTGCAGCCGGGTGTGATTTTCCGCCCCGTAGTTGAAGCTAACCAGTGGTGCAACCCCAGAGGTAAACCCGAAGAAGACGGCGGTGAACAGGAATTGGGCATAAAAGATGATGGTAATGGCGGCAACGCCGTCCTCCCCAAGGAGATTCATCATCACCAAGTTGAACAGCAGGGTGGTGATGGCGGTGGCCAGGTTGCTGACCATCTCCGATGAGCCGTTTATACAGGATTCCCCCAAAATTTGCAGGTTTAACACCGGTTTGACCAGGCAAAGGTGCCCTTTCCGGTTGAAGGAGAAATAGAGGAGCCCCATCACCGACGGCAGGACAAAGCCGATGCCAGTGGCGATGGCCGCCCCTTTGATGCCCAGGTTTGCTGGCACAATGAGGATATAGTCAAAGACGATGTTGGCCACGCCGCCCAGCAATGTGGCGGCCAGGCCCAAACCCGGTCTTCCTGCGGTGGTGAAGAAAAACTGGAACATCACCTGCAATATGGCAAAGGGGACAAAGAGGCTTAGATAGAACATATAGTCGTAGCAGTACTGGAAAATGGCGTCGTTGGAGCCCAGCAGCCGGACGATTGGGCCGGCAAAGACAGTTCCAACCACAGCCATCAGCAAACCGATGGCCGCACCACAGAAGAGCAACAGGGAAAAGCTGTGCTTTGCACCCTGGTCATCCCCTTGGCCCATCTGCCGGGCGCAGACGGCGCTGCCGCCTGTGGCCAGCATAATGCCGATGGCCAAGGTCAGGGATTGTGTGGGGTAGACGATGTTGACTGCGGATAAGGCGCCGGTCCCCACAAAATTGGAGACGAAGCCACCGTCCACAATGGTATAAAATGCGTTGAACACCATCATGACAATGCTGGGCAGGGTAAAGCGCAGCAAAAAACCTGGTGTTATATTGTGTGCCAAATGATTCATAAGTCGTTACGAGTGCCTTCCTTTCTCATGGGGTGCTTCTTCCTGAAAACGGCGGTGGATGGTATCCAGCATATCGCACAGAAGTTTTTTCTGCTCATCGGTATAGCTCTCTTCCACTTCGCCAAGAGCCCTATAGAATACCTGGTCGTATGCTTTGTATTGTTCTAACAACTGCTGGTTGACCGATAAGTAGAACACCCGTTTGTCAGTGGGGCTCTGTACCTTTTCCACCAAACCTAGCTTTTCCAGTTCTTTTACTTTTAAGGTAACAGCGGACTTGGCCACATGCAGGGTATCCGCAATGTAGGTGACAGTGCAATTCTCCTGGTAGGCAATAATATCCAAGTAAAGAATGCTGTTGTAAGTAAGGTGTCCCAACTGGCTGGAGTTGGCAAGCCGCAGTTCATTGAGCACCAAGTCCAGGTAGAACCGGTCCATTTTTTGCCGCAGATCCATAGAATCCTCCAAATGGTTTTAAAATTATAATTATAATTGCTTAACTATATTAGCAGAGAAAAAGAGACCTGTCAAGGTCTCTTTTCATTCTATGAAACCGCTGTGTCCATTGCTACAGCGGCGGGGAAAATACCAGCTGGCTGGGATATTCTTCGTCAATGAGCTGGTAAGGACAGCCGTAGGCAATACAGCGCTCCAGGTTGGAGCGGTTTTCGGACAACAGCTGCTGTGAGGTGCAGGAGCAGGGATTGATCCGCTGTTCCACTGCATTTTCGTGGGCGAGGATTTCATCAAAGTGCCGGTTGAGGTATCCTTCGCTGAAAATAAGACAGAGGTAGCGAATCTCCTTCCGATATTCCGGCGGGAAAGACGCGGCAAAGTCAAAAGGGATGTAACAGCCTTCCACAATGAGGTTCTGCCCATTTTCGATGCAGGTTTTGACCATCTCCCGCACAATAGGCCAGAGGAAGGCGGTCAGCTCCTCATCTGGGCTTTCCGGGGTCAGAGGACAGAGGCCGGCGCGGATCAGCCCCATTTTTAGATGGTCAATGGACAGATAGGGGAAGCGGTATTGCTCCATCAGCCGCTGTGCCCAGAAGGTTTTGCCGGTGTGGGTGCTGCCAGCCAACAAGAGAACCATTTCTATCCCTCCCTCTTTTCATTGGGCCAGTACCAATAGGAGTGGAACCCGGATAGTCGGGTCAAAGCGTCTTTGGGCATCTGGGTCGCAGCATTGTAAACGTTGAGGTAGTCGCCCACCCCCATCATAGCGGAGTAAAAGCCCAGGGCTCCTATGGCATTGCCCCAAAAGGTGTCGGGCAGAAAGATCCACAGCACCATAGGCAGGGCCCCGAATACCAGGTTGGGAAGCAGGCTCATAAAGAGGAAGCGGCCGCGGCTCATGGGGGCGGTGCTGGTGACAAAGGCCATCAAATTGCGGGGAGAGATGAAAAGCTCCACCTGTGCATCCCTGGGGAAACAGACGGCATGGAGGAGTTCATGGGGGAGGATCGCCAGCAGGGCGAGAAGGATCCCAATGGGGTGAATCAGCTCCATCAGGGTAATGCCGGGCAGGAGTATCCGCCGCAGGAGATACACCCCTGCGCCAAACCCCAGGGGGAAGATGGCAAACTTTGCGGCCTGGCGGGAGAGTTCCGCCGGGTCGTCCGGCTCCTCAAAGGGGACGGCTCCTTCCGGCAGTTCCACTTGGGGGAGCTGGCTCTCATCTTGGAATACGCCTTTATAAATCAGTTTCATTTGGCCTCCGTCCGGTCGTGGACTTTTTGGTAGGTGATGATGGCAAACTCCATGGCGGTGTCTAGTTTGTCCAGGCGCTTCAGCCGCTCTACCGCCTCCCGGGAGGTTTTCCAGTAATAAGGGGTCATCATAAAGAGATTAAAGATGTCATCTTGAGAATTCAGCTGGGCATCCCGCCGGATGCGGCGGATCTCCACCGGCTCAAACCCTTCTAGGTCATAGGGCTTGACGACATTTTCATAAGGGGATTCATACAGCGTCTTTTTGAGGCCGAAGAGATGCTGCTCGGCGGGGACAGCGGTGATGATGTGGCCGCCGGTTCGCACTACCCGATTAAACTCGGTGTTGCTGTAAGGGGCGAAGATGTCCACCAGCAGGTCCACCGAATGGGAGGGCAGCGGGATTTTGGAGAGGCTGGCTACAGCATAGGTCACCTGGCGGCACCGCTTGGCCGCCAATTGAAGGGCGTATTTTGCAATGTCAAAGCCGTAGACCTGGGCCTCTACCCGGTGGTCCCGCAAAAAAGTGCAGAGGCTGCCGGTATAGTACCCTTCGCCGCACCCTACATCCGCGACAACAGGGGCAGGGGAACCCTTTAGAAACCCCAGGGCAATACGGTTGACTTCCTCGCTCAGGAAGGAGTAGTAGCCCTTGGAGAGAAAATCCTGCCGGGCGCGGATCATCTCCTTGCTGTCTCCGTGAACGCCGGACGCCTTGCCGCCGGAGAGGAGCAGGTTGACATACCCAGTGGAGGAAATATCAAAACAATGGCCTTTGATGCAGCGGTAAGAGCCGTCTTTTTGTTCCAGCTGATTGCCGCAGACAGGGCAGAGCAACATGGGGGAAACACCGCCTTTCTAACGCAAAAAACGGCCAGGCAATGTTGCATGCCGGACCGCTTTTCCAAGTGATTGTGCTTATTTGGTTTCCTGCAGCGCCCGCTCCAGCCAGATGGAGGCGATGTTCAAGGCGTTGTACAGGCCGTTTTTCTCAGTTTTTTTCAGAATGCGGTTTTTAAGGCTCAGCTCGGTATTGGTAGAAAGAATCTGAACAGTGATCTTGTCAGAAAGCTCCAATTCCCCCTGCTGCCGGGTGCTCTGCACCTGGAGGAGCGCCACATATTTATCGGCGGGATGGCCGTAATAGATGGTGTTTCCGTTGCGAACCAGGGGCTTGCCTTTATAGTATAAAAAATCCTTTTCTGCGGGTGTGGTGTTTTCTGCCATAGTGTACCTCCTGTGGATGTAATAAGACTTCTATCGCAAATTCGATAAAGCAAACATAAAGCGGATCGAAATTAGTATGCCACAAAGTCTGTACAAGCTGTAAGAATTGCGGTGCAGCATATGCCGCAAAGGGCCTCGCCCTGCAAGCAATTCTTCGAATGACACAACTTTGCTGTGGTTATTATACCACAACTTACCAGGGAAGTAAACCGGCTTCCCCTGGCGGATAAAAAATAAAGGCGGCCGCAGCTGCGGCCGCCCACGGTGTTAATCATTCAAATAGGATTTTACCAACAACTGAAGCAGTTCATCCCGGTCAACCCGGCGGATCAGGCTGCGGGCGTTGTTGTAGGTTGTGATGTAGGTAGGATCTTCGGAAAGGATGTACCCTACAATCTGGTTGATAGGGTTGTACCCTTTTTGACGCAACGCATCATAAACAGTAGTCAGAATTTGTTTGACCTCTTTTTCCCGGTCCTCATGGATGGAAAAGGATATGGTTGGTTCCTGCATATACATCACCTCTTATTTACAAGGATACACCAAAATGGGGAAATTATCAACCCCCGGCCGCAATAAGATGCTGTTAAAATCACGGAATTGGATGGCTCTCACGCAAAAAAACAGGCGAACCCACCGAAAGATAGGGCCGCCTGTTTTAAAAAATACAGATTGTGTAAAAACTGCTGGGAAATTAGCTGCGCAGGGTCACGTTCAGGGCGGAAAGGGCTTTTAGCGCTCGTTTGACTGCGGCATCGGCTTCTTCAACGGTCAAAGTGTGGTCGGCGCTGCGCAGCACCAGATTGAAGGCCACGCTCTTCTTGTGGTCGGGGATCTGCGCCCCGCGGTAGACGTCAAACAGCTCCACCTTTTCCAGGAGGGAGCCGACAGCAGAGGAGATGGCCTTTTCCATGGTGAGGACAGGCAACTCCTCATTGCAGAGGAGGGCGATGTCCCGCTGGGAAGCAGGGTATTTGGGCAGAGCCTTGTACTCCTTGTCAGCAGGGGTGTGGGCAAAGAGAGCATCCATGGAGAGCTTAGCCAGGTATACCCGGGTGCCGATTTCGTAGTTTTCCGCAACCAAGGGATGGACTTCTCCCACCACACCCAGTTCTTCGCCGCCTGCGGTGATGACCGCGCAGCGGCCAGGGTGGAAGGTGGGGTTGGTGGAATCCGCTTCTACATCGACATCTTGAATATTCAGGTAGTCCAGCAGAGCTTCCACAGCGCCCTTGATGGCATAGAAGTCCGCCTTGTCCCCGTAAAGGCCCAAGGTCAGGTGGTCGGTCTCAATGGGAAGCTCGTTCTCCCCCTGGGGGATGTACTCAGCGCCGATCTCATAGAGGGCGGCGGCCATGTTGCGGTTGGCGTAGTTTTTGGACAGGATTTCCAGCATGGAGGGCAGGGTGGTGGTGCGCATGACGCTCGTATCCTCCCCCAAG
>NZ_CABRJC010000021.1:0-28933 GCF_902471145.1 uncultured Merdimmobilis sp. | reverse complement strand
GGATAAATTGCACGCTTGCGCGTCCTTGACGGCTTTCCCTGTCTTTGCTGTCGGGCAGCCAAGAGAGCGCAATCGGATAAACCGCTTACGCTCTCTATCCAGTATGGAATGTTATGCGATAAAGAGTGCTTCTCGCTTGATTTAAACGGCATTACAGCGGAGATAAGGGCAGGAGTAAGGGTTTTATATTCCCACCCTTAAAAATAAGGTTCTACTGCGTAACATAACAAACGATATTTTTATATTGCCGTTTCTGTTCCATTCCTTTCCATTCCGGCGGCTCTGCCGCTTTGCCTTGCCCCAAAGGAGAGGGATTAGGGAAAGGATAGGAAGGGAATGGATATTTAATTAAATCCGTATTTGGTATTTCTTTAGTTATTTATATCTTTATTTAATTGCGTTGGATTTTCCAACGTAGGTTTTTCCAATGTTGGATAATCCAATGTAGGCTTTTCCAACATAGGAAAATCCAAGATAGGCGGTCTATGCTCCCTCGGATAATTACCACAGATTTGTTACGCAGTAGAAAGGCGTTTTTGAGAAAAAAGGTATAAAACCCTTGCCACGCGGAAAAAGCACCCGCAAAGCCGCTTATATCAAGGGTTTTTCAACCCCTATTGCGTAACAAGGAGCATGAAAAAAGCGGGCAAGAAACACTTCATTTCTTACTCGCTCTTTTCTGCACCCTGTATGGCAGCTACCCTATTTCAATTTATTGGTTGATACTGTTTTATGAGTAGCTACCAAAGGCGCAGCTCATTTTTAAAGAAAGACAAATGAAAGAGAGACAAAGTTAATCGATGTCATCCAGCCAGCAGTGGTAGGGAGCTCTGCCTTCCAGGTTCTTGCGGTGCTCTTCCCAAGCTTTTTCGATGATTTCGGGGTGGTGCAACAGGTCGTAGGCGTTCTGAGCCAGGACTTTGCCGCTGTAAATTTGTGCTTTGTGGCCGATGGACATGCCGGTGCAGGCGGTTGTGCTCCAGTGGTGAGAGGGGCAGCCGGTCAAGCGGCAATGGCCAAAAAACTGGACGGTGGGGATGATGTAGCTGACATCCCCCACGTCGGTGGAACCGCCGCCGCTGGTGATGGTTCCGGTGGGAGGAGCAATGGTGGTGGGAAGCAGGTCGTGATCGGCCTCCTTGCCGGTGGCATTGCGGTAGACCTCTTTGGCGAAGTTTATCTCATCTTCGGTGTAGGTGATTTCCGGAATCTTGATCGCGGAGTCGTACATAGCCTGGTTGAGGGTGAAGTTGGGCATAGTGTCATAAGCTGCGGCTTTCTGCTCAAAAATGACCTCGGTTTCGGTCATCATAGCGGCGCCTTCGGCGATCTTGCGCACCCGTGCTACCACGTCGCGGCAGGTCTCAGCGGACTGGGCGCGGACAAAGTAGTTCAGAGAAGCAAAATCCGGAACAATATTGGGAGCGGTGCCGGAGGCCAGGTAGATGTAGTGCATCCGGACGTCGCTGGTCACATGCTCCCGCAGGTACTGTACACCCACATTCATCAATTCGGCAGCGTCCAGGGCAGAGCGGCCGTTGTGGGGATCGCCGCCGGCATGGGCAGTGCGGCCCTTAAAGCTGATGATCATATTGGTGCAGGCGTTCATGCGGATTTCAACGGCTTTGGGAGCGCCGCCCATGGGGTGCCAGGCCAGGCAGACGTCAATGCCGTCGAACAGATGGTTGTGAATCATGTGGACCTTGCCTTCAAAGGTCTCCTCAGCAGGGCAACCCAGGTAAACAATGGTGCCTTTGAGGCCCTCTGCCTCCATAGTTTCCTTCAGAGCGCAAGCGGCGGCTCCGCAGCCGGCAGCCATCAGGTTGTGGCCGCAGCCATGGCCGGGGCCAGGCTTGGGGGAAGGATAGGGAACAGCTTCCTGCCCCAGGCCGGGCAGGGCGTCCAATTCACCGATGATGCCGATGACCGGTTTGCCACTTCCCCATTTGGCGATGACACAGTTGGGTTCATCACCCTTCATTGCGGCATCCAGCTCCTGGACCTCAAACCCGTATTTGCGCATAAACGCAGCGGTGGCTTTGGCGGCGTAATGCTCCTGCATACCCACTTCGGGATGAGCCCAGATATCGTCGGATAAAGCGTTGACTTCATCGGTGTGGAGCTCATACCATTTTTCGATATTTTTGTTCATTTCCATGTGGATCCCCTCCTTGGTTTGGTTGATTGCACGGTTCTTGGATGGTTTCAGTATATCTTTTTTGGCCAAAAATAAATAGCGATATTTTAAATAAAAATTGCTCGAAAACTTTAGCATCCAAGGGGCTTTTGCGTGGAAATTTCCGAAGAACATATAAAATATTACTAGTTTTGAAAAAGTCAATAGGGGAAATCCCGGTATTTTGACAAAAAAGAGGACCCAGCATGTGCTGGGCCCTCGGTTGGGGAAAGGGTTACTGCCGGTCCTCCACGATGATGGTCTGTAGTTCGTTGGGAGAGGTGCCATACCCCAGAATGTATACGGTATACATGGCGTTGGCTCGGACATTGACGTAGAAAGAGAGAAGCGGCTCGGCCCGCATCATTACTGAGCTGGTGTCGGTGTTCAAGGTCTCGATGTCCTCCATGCGGGGGGTGGGGCGCAGGCTGGTCTCGGCCAGATAGAAGTCATACTCGCCAGGGCGGATGCGCTTGAAGGAGGTGACCTCTTTGAACCGCACGTCACTGTAGACTACCCGGCCGTCGTAGAGGATGACATCCAACGGGTTGCTGTAATACGCCAGGTTGGCAACCCGGAAGCAGGAGTAACCATAGGGCCGGTTGTTGCAGGGGGTATCGCTGATCTGCATCAAATCAATGCCGCCTGCGGAGGGGATGATGGCCATGGTGATGGTGTCACCCGCGTGGAACGGAACGGTTTTGCGTAACAGGACATAGCCGTTGGGTTGGGCGATGGTCACAGTTCGGAAGCCGTCGGACACATTGCCATAATTGGTCAGAGAGCCAAAGGAGAGGCCGGAAGCCACCTGCAGGCCGCTGACGATGACCACCAGGGAACGATAACTATTGACTGCGTTGAGGAACCGGACTTTGCTGTACCCGTTGGTGTTGCCCTCTTGGCAGAAGAAGCAGGGCACATTGGGCAGTGGGTACACCGGGAAGATGGGCCAGTTGGGCCGGTTGGGCCGGTTAGGGCGGCTGGGCTGGCTGGGGCCGGGGTACACCGGACCGCCTTCGCCGGGGTCGGGAAGAGGGATCACTGGGATACCAGCGGAGCCATCCTCATTGCCGGGGAAAACCGGGCCCCCCTCTTCAAAGTCGGGCAGGGGGATCACCGGGATACCGGCGGAACCATCGTTGTTCCCATTTTCAGAGGCGACAGGGCCGCCTTCCTGAAAGTCCGGCAGGGGGACTACTGGGGTGCCGGTGCGGCCGCTCATCCCGTTGGACATGGAGCTGTTGGTCTGCTGAATGTTTTCATTGTTCATAAGCAGGATGTTCCTTTCTTAAGTAACGTCACTGCCAGTATATTGTGTGGAGGGGGAAAGAGTGAATCTGGTGGATTGAAAAACGGGCAAATGGTGTCGATTTTACCCTCCGAACTCTGATATTACAGTCAAATTCCATCCCGAAAGCCCTCGAACACTGGCGGAAAAACCTCCAGAAGAGGGAAGTCCCCCAGGGGGACAAGGGCTTCCCCGGTTTTGGCCGGGCAGGGGAAACCCGCTGAATCTTTTGAAACCCAAGACCAGGAGATCACATATCTTCAAAATCCATGAAAAAAGCCGCCCCGTTGGGACGGCTTGGCGGCTTGCCAGGGAGAAGGAACCTTTTCCCTGGACTTGACATAAACTGCCTCGGGGGATGGTGCACCAAGGGGCAGATTCAGCACCCGGGCTCCAAGCGCTTGACCAGGGAACGCATCTCCTGGCGGGATTGAACCTGGTGGGCCTCTCGGAGGAGTTGCTGCTGCTCCCCTTGGGGCAGGTTGGAAAAAGCCTCCATTGCCTTGGGGTGCTGGGCCAGCGCCATGGCGAAGCCCAATGGGAGTTCATCCATCATTTTTGATCACCTCAAAAATAGTGTTGACTAAAATGGACCATCTTTCCCTGTAAAAAATTTACAAGGAGCAAACGACTATGACCGAAGGAATTGACATTTCCATTTACAATGCCCGCCAAGGGGCCATCGACTGGCAGGAGGTGCGCCAAGCGGGAAAAGAATTTGTGATGATCCGGGCTGGGTGGGCCAACTACGCCGGCCAGATTTATGAGGATTCCACCTTGCAGGAATCGGTGGAGGGCGCGTCCCAAGCGGGGCTGCAGGTGGGCCTCTACCTCTATGATTACTGCGCAGATGATGCAGCCCACCGCACCGCCGCCAAAAATCTGGTGGAGATCGCCGGGCGGTTCCAGGGCAAATTGACCATGCCCCTGGCCCTGGATGTGGAGGAGACTTCTCTCCCGGTGCTGACCGATCAGGGAAAAACTGGCTTGACCAATGGCGTTATCGCCTTCTGTGACGAGCTCCAGCGGGCGAAATATTATGCCATGTGGTACAGCTATACGGCGTTTATCCAACAGCACTTGGAGCGGGACCGCCTGCGCCCCTACGACCTGTGGCTGGCGGATTACCGTGCCACCCCGTGGAATACCCCTCACGGGATGCTGCAATATAAGGGCGGCGGCCAGTGCCCCGGTGTCCAGGGGCCCTGCGACCTGGATCGGGCGTATAAGGATTACCCAGCCATCCTCAAATCTGCGGGGCTCAATCACCTAGAGGAGGAAAACGTGGATTACAAAGCGCTGTATCTGGAGTCTCAGCAGAAACTGAAGGAAGTTGAGGCGGAATATGACGGCCTCAAACAGAAGGTGGACCAGTTTGTATCCTCTTTAAATGAGGCGTAGCGGGTCTCTAAAAAGGATGGATCCCGCAGTGCAGGGGAAGTGGGCTTGGGATTTCCCGCTTTCCCTAATTGAGGAGAATCCGCCGTGATAAATAGCCAGAGAGAAAAAACCGGGAAACGGGACTGTCAAGATCATTCTTGCAGTAAATAAAAGGGCATCCGGGCAAAGCGGCCCGGATGCCCTTTTTGCGGAAGGGGGGATCACAGAATTTTTTCAAAGGCGATGCGCTCTCCATCATCGCTGTAGATGATGCCGCAGCGGGCAAAGCCGTGTTTTTCCAGCAGACGCTGCATGGAGAGGTTTTTGCGGTGGGTGTCCACCTTGATGGAGGTTACCCCTCGCTGCTGGCACTGGGCTTCTGCTTCGGCAATCATCCGGCCGGAGAGGCCCTGGCCCTTCAGGGCATCGTCTACGCAGATGCGGTGGATGACGGCGCAGGGGGCGTCGCTGAGCCAGTTCCCCTCATAGATGACCTCATAGTTCTTCTCCGGGCGGAAGGAGATTACAGTGGTGCCCACCACCTGTCCATCCTTCAGCAGCACATAGCTCTCCCCTGCGGCAATGTCCTGTGCTATGACCTCTCCGTTGGGATAGCCGTTCTGCCACTGGTCAATCCCCTGGGATTTTAAATAGGCCTGGGCTTGGCGGACAATCCCCATCACCGCTGGGATATCCTCTTGCTGGGTAGGGCGAAACAACATGGAAAAAATCCTCCTTTTTGTCGCTGGGATCCGGTTTTCCCCTCGGAAAAGAGGGAAGATACTCCCATCATAGTATATCTTAGGGGGATTGTAAAGCGGGATTCCCCATGGTGCAGCCAGCCCCCGATGGTTGGGGGCTAACCTGGGCGTCCCTCGTCAGGAGGTGATTCCATTCCTATCGTTCAGATAAGTGGCCAAAAAGTAAATGACCTCCCCGGGAGAGGGTTTGCCGGCCAACTGCCGCCCGGCGATTTCTTCCAGCACATCACGGTCGCCGTTGAGCCAAATATCCTGCACCGCCCGGGCGATGGATCGGGTCACCGTTTCGTGGCTGACGGCAAATCGGTCTGCCACCAGGGGGTATAAGGTGGTGGTAAGCCGGCGGAAGGGGTAGGGGGACAGTTCCCTTGCCAGGTCTACAGCATGGGCCAGATACCGGTAGCCGCTGTTGGTAATATGGCCTGCAATGCGGTGCAGCAGTCGTTCCGATTGGGTCATGAGGATTCCTCTCCTTGCTTATTGTAGTAGTTTCAGAATACCTTATGGCCGGGGAACTTGGGGGGATATGGTCAAAACCAGTCCACATTAGATTGAGGTGGTTAGGGAAAGAAACAATATCCCACCCATCGAAACGAGTCCAGCGAACGATAAAATAGAGCCGAAAGAAAAAAATTGCCCCAGCAGGCTTTATCTCCTGCTAGGGCATTGGGGAAGATATCATCCTCCGCGGGTGACGTCCTGATGGGCATACCACTCCAAAGCGTTTAGAAAATCGCTGTCGGTGTACTCAGGCCACAGGTGGTCTTCCACATAGAAATCTGCATAGACTGACTGGATTGGCAGAAACCCGGAGAGCCGCCGCATGCCGCCCCACCGGATGATCAGGTCGATCCGGGAGATATCCCGGGAATAGGGATATCCGTCCTGTTGGATGTGGGATAAATCCCACTGCCAACCGTAGTTGACCAAAAAGTTCACCCGGATGCCGCCGCCGTGGATCGGGGTGCGCCTGGTGTAAGGGAGAAGCTCCTGGGGGAAAAACCGGGAACGGCTGTCCCCCATAACCAAGAGGTCAGCTCCCTCCTGGGACAAAAGGTCCACCGCTTCCACACAGGCCCGCTGAAACGCTTGGAACTGTTCCGGTGGGCGTTGGCAGTTGTCTTTGGTGAACCCGTAATAGGTAATCTCCTGGATGCCGTTCTCCTTGGCCAGTTGCAATAGGCGCTTCCCAGGGCCCAGGCCATATTCGTATCCATCTTTTTTGTTCATCCCATGGGCGGCAGCCCAACGGCGGTTCCCGTCGGGTATGATCCCGATATGTTTTACTATATGCTTGCTAATTCCGCATCACCTCCCCAGTAGTCTGCCCAAAAAAAGGGGGAGAAACACAGGAGTGACGCCAAGAATGCTTCCCAACAGGATCTAAAACTTAGGCGAGATACCAGGCTTGTGGCATGCCTGCCTCCACAGGCTGATATAAAGCTTTGGGGCGGAGGAAAAGGGGCCGGAATACCCGGCCCCTTTTGGATGGTATGTATGCAGTTTACGGGACCAACATGTCGGAGGTGATGGGGCATTTATATTTTTTGCCCGCCATCGCCTTGTCAAACTCCGCTTTGGCATCTTCCCGGATTTTGGGGTCTGTCAAGACTTTCAGGCCGATGAGAGCCATGGTCTTGGCAGCGTAAATGGTGCCCTTCACACCGATCTCTGCGCCGGCGCAGGCGGCGGTCTGCCAACTGTGACCTGTGCAGCCAATGGCCATACAAGTGGTGGTAAAGGTTGTACAAGGACAGATATGTTGGACGTCGCCCACATCGCTGGAACCGCCACCACCAGATGTGGGTTTAGGCTCCTGGACTTCGTCTAAAAAGACGGTTCCATCCGGCAAACCGAAACTTGTCAAAGCTTTTTCATACGTTGCAGGCATCGCGCGATTGATGGCATCGCCGAATTTAAGATCTTCTTCACTCCAAGGCTCCCGAGGAGCTTCCCGCAGGCAGTCCAGAGCTAATTTGGCCAAAGTGGAGTTGTTCAAAAAGTTATAACAACCGCCCAGGTATTCGATTTCTACCTCAGTTTCAGTCATCATGGCCGCGCCTTTGGCGATCTTGCAAAGGCGCTCATAAGTATCTTCCACCGCCTCGCGGGAGAGGGCGCGGATAAAGTAGTAGGAGGAAGCTCTGTCGGGGACGATATTGGGTGCAGTTCCCCCTTCGGTGATGATATAGTGGATGCGCACATCGCTGGTCACATGTTCCCGCAGATACTGGGTGCCCACGTTCATCAGTTCAACCGCATCCAAGGCGGAGCGGCCGTTGTGGGGGTCGCCGCCGGCGTGGGCAGTCCTGCCTTTGAAGTGGAACTTGACAGAGTCCAAGGCATTGGAGACGCCGCCATTCATAGGTGCCACATTTGTCTTTCCAGGATGGAAGCCGATGGCGATATCCAAGTCGTCAAAAGCACCGCCCCGGGCCATGAAGCATTTGCCGGTGAGGACCTCTTCCGCAGGACAGCCAAAATAGATGATCGTGCCGGGCAGCTTTTTCTCCTCCATCTCCGCTTTCAGGCCGAGGACGCCGCCCAATGTGGCAGCGCCCAGCAGGTTATGGCCGCAACCGTGGCCATAGGGTTGCCCTTCAATGGGCTTTTTCTCTGCTGCCAGTTCCTGGCTCAAGCCGGGCAGCGCGTCGTATTCCGCCAGAAAGCCGATGGTGGGGTGGCCGGAACCATAGGTGGCTTTGATAGCAGTGGGGACGCCAGCGGTGCCGACTTCAACGGAAAAGCCGGCGTTTGTCAGCGCGTCGGCCATCCACTCGCAGGCCTTGAATTCGCGGTATGGGCCCTCCGGGTTTGCCCAGATATCCAGGGCGACTTTTTTGATGAGGGCGCGGTTGTCATCAATGGCTTTGTATGCAGTTTGACCAAGCATGTTGTTTTCCTCCCTGATTTGTGATGTTCTATGTCTGCCCACAGCTGTGTGGGATCATTTCGTTGCCATAATTCTATTATATCGGGGATTTCTCGAAAAAACAACAAATATTTTCAACATAATTAGAAATGTTTTAGATTAAATAACGGTTGGAGAAAAACAGATTTGGCCGTCCCTGGAAAGGCGGCATTGTAAACGGAAGGAAAAGAACGCATTCCCTCGGTTATTCCATCTGGTGGAGTGGCAGCACAGTTTGGTGGCCAGCTGCCCAGGATTCTAAAAAGGGGACAAAAAAGGGCATCCATCCCATTGGATGGATGCCCCGGTGTCTTCAGGCACAGATTGTTTTACTGGAGCAGGTCGCCTTTCTTTTCCAGGATTTCTGCCACTGCCACACAGGCCGGGCAGTCGCAGTACTTCGCCCCTGCGGCTTTGATCTCCTTGGCGTGAGCCGCCACCTGGCCGGCAGCTTCCGCTCCCCCGAATACCTTGGCGCCGGCTTCCGATTCTGCAAAGCCGATCAGGTTGTCAATGGGCATGATATCCGCTTCCAATTCAGCGATGTATTTTTGGGTTTGGGCAGCCTCCCGGTCAGTTCCGATGGAATCCAGCCAAGCTTGGGCCGACGCTTTGGTCTCAGCGCTGCAAGTGGGCGCGGCCATCAGTTCACGGGTTTTTTCTACAACATAGTTGACAGTCTCTCTGCTCATCGTTGTCATTCCTTTCCATCTTTGGTTCGGGTTGATTTCTTATAGTATCTTTATTATACTTGATCTGTATAAGGAATCAAGTACGCAAATATTTAATACCTAGTATCTTTTTCTATACCAGCAGTTTTGGGAGGGATGGAACCATGGACGAAACTTTGACATACGACGAGTTCCGGGAAAAGGTGAGCAGTATCATTCTCACTCCCGGCGGGAACTGCCCGGTAACCCCGGTGGTGCAGATGCTGCAAGGAAAGTGGAAGCTACAGATTATCTATGACCTTTGTATCAAAGAGCCCCTGCGGTTCGGCGAGCTGAAGAAAAGGTTGGATGGAATCACAAACACGACCCTTTCCAATGCGCTGCGGGAGCTGGAAGAGGACGGGTTAGTCCATCGGGAACAGTTCAATGAAATTCCGCCCCATGTGGAATACTCCCTGACGGAAAAGGGCAGGGATCTGCTCCCCATCTTTTACGCCATCGCCAAATGGGGGCTGAAATACATCTTTTAAAATTTAGCGTGTTATAGCCGGAAAAGGTTCCGGTGCCCCGGCAGGGAATCCGAAAAAATCGAGGAAAACCGACAAAACTTTCCATTGCTATCTCGATCAAATGTTCGTATAATAGGAGTAGAAAACATTTGTTTGAGGTGAGAGGTTTGGAACGGATCATTTTGCACAGCGACCTCAATTGTTTTTACGCATCGGTGGAGATGTTATACCATCCAGAGTACCGGGATAAACCCATGGCGGTGTCGGGGGACCCGGATCAGCGCCATGGCATCATCCTGACCGCCAATTACCTGGCCAAGGCCCGAGGGGTACGCACCGGGGAGGCCATCTGGCAGGCCCGGCAGAAATGCCCAAGCCTGGTGACGGTGCCGCCGGATTACAGCCGGTACCTGCGGTTTTCCCAGATGGCCCGGAAAATCTATGGGGATTATACCGACCAGATCGAACCCTTTGGCATCGATGAAGCTTGGCTGGACGTCACCGCCACTCCTGGGGTGGGGGACGGGAAAGCTCTTGCGGATGAAATCCGGGGGAGGATTTGGCGGGAATTGGGGATCACCGCAAGCATTGGGGTGTCCTTCAACAAGGTGTTTGCCAAGATTGGCAGCGATTACAAAAAGCCGGATGCCACCACCCTCATCACCCGGGAGAATTACCGGGAGATCGTCTGGCCCCTGCCAGTGGGGGACCTCTTGTATGTGGGGCCGGCCACCCGGGCCAAATTGGAGGGCAAGGGGATTTACACCATCGGGGCGTTGGCTCAGACCCCGCCGGAGCGGTTGAGCAGCTGGCTGGGCAAATGGGGCCGGATGCTGTGGGTGTTTGCGGGTGGGTTAGATCATTCCCCGGTAACCCGGATGGGGGAGGAAGCGGCCATCCAGTCGGTGGGAAACTCCTGCACCACGCCCCGGGATTTGGAGAGCGACGAGGATGTGCGGATGACCTTGTACATCCTCTCGGACAGCGTGGCCGCCAGGCTGCGGGAACAGGGGCTGCGGGGCCGGACAGTCAGCCTGTCCATTCGGGACAACATGCTGGCCTCCTTCACCCGGCAAAAAAAGTTGCCAGATCCCACCTGCCTCACGGAGGAAATTGCCGGGGAAGCTTTTGCCCTCTTTCAGAAGAACTACCGGTGGGAGCGGGGAATCCGTTCTATTGGGGTATCCGTGTCGGATCTGAGCAGCCGCAGTGAGCCCCTCCAGCTGGATTTGTTGGGGAAACAACTCCGCCGGGAGGAGCGGGAAGCCTTGGAGGATGCCATGGATCACCTGCGTCGGCGATATGGGAACCAATGTGTCCGGCGGGGCGTGACCCTATCCGACGCTCAGTTTGCCGGGATGGACCCCAAAAGGGAGCACGTTATCCACCCGGTGGGATTTATCCCGGCGGGGGGTAAGGTGGGAGGTGGCTTTTAATGCGAAAAGTGTTTGTGGATGTGTTAGCCCGCCACGATGCCCAGGGGCAGACAACTCCCTTGCTGGTGGTGTGGGAAGATGGCCGGAAATTTGAGATCGACCGGGTGCTGGATATCCGTCCAGCTGCCAGCCGAAAAGTGGGCGGGGCGGGAATCCGGTATTTGGTGCGGATCGGCCGCCATGAGACTGTCCTCTTTGAAGAGGAGGGCCGCTGGTTTGTAGAGGGGAAGGATGCCCCGGAGAGGGAATGATAGAAAAGAAAGGCCCGTCTAGGCGATATCACCTAGACGGGCCTTTTCACCGTCAAAATGGGTGTGGCGCACAACAGCAAAAATACAAGACGGTTTCTAAACTTCTCCAGTTGGTTTGCCGCGGAGGAAGGGGCCAACCGTAGACGCCGTGAGCCAAAGGCCCCCAAGGGTGAAACCGGACTTGGGCGAGATGGGGGATTTTGCAATTTTTTCTTTCTATCGTTTTGTGGATGAGCGATAGAAAAAGATGCCATTGAGGTGCAAAAGTCATGGAGATTGAAATAACCCTACCAATAAACTGGTGGGAGACAATCCTCAATTTTTCGCCAAATTTCCCCAATAGCATAGTATACAGTGAACCGAATCCGGTTCGGAAAGGAGTCCATGAATCATGGGCGTTACAAATTCCAATAAGCAGATTAGCACCCAATATATTGAGTGCGACGGCACTTTTGAAGTCCTTCTTGCTTTGACAGCAGCACCCGATATTGTATCTCATCCAACAGATATTGTGCTGATCCTCGACCGCTCCGGCAGCATGGCGGGAAGCCCTTTGGCCAACTTAAAAAGTGGGGCGAAAAAGTTTATTGACATCATCGAAGAAGCTACGGACGGCACCCCAGACGGCATGATTGGTTCTGGCAGCCGAATTGGTATAGTCAGTTTTGCCTCTACGGCAACTCAGAACACCCAGCTTATCACCTCGGTAGCGGATTTGAAAAATGCGATAGACAGTTTGTCCGCCGGCGGGAACACCAACCATGCAGATGCATTTACCAAGGCTACGGAGATGTTCGACCCTGCATCGGGCAATGCCAAGGTCATGGTGATGTTCACCGACGGCCAAACCACGACCGGCGGTGACCCCAGCCCCGTAGCGGCTGCTGCCCGGGCACAAGGCATAATCATTTACTGCATCGGTTTGATCGGGTCCGATGGGATTGACGTCTCAGTCTTAAACGATTGGGCGACCGATCCAGACGCCTCCCATGTGGCGGTGACCCCCGACGATGCAGAGCTGGAAGACCTGTTTGAAGATCTTGCGGCCAATATCACCAAACCCGGTGCCACCAACATTGTTATCAATGAAACGGTGTCCTCCGATTTCCGCATTCTCAGCCTTATGGCCCCAACAAAAGGCTCTGCTAATTTGACAGGGCCTACCACCATCCGTTGGACAATCGACGAACTGGGGGTATCCGCCAGCGAAGGTGCGACTTTGGAGTTCACGGTACAGCATGTTGGCCAGGATTCCGGAATTAAGACCGTCAACGCCTCTATTGAGTATACAGATACGGAGGGCAATGTTGTAACCTTCCCTTCCCCCACAATTGAAGTGGAGTGTGGGAGGGTGGTCATCCCGGAGGCATGCCCGATCCCAGTGGACGTCACCATCGGGGGCTGTGAAGATTCCGTTGTCATTGATGCAGGGGATTCTTATTTGGAATCCCAAGGTAGGATCTTACAGCTGGATGTCAATTTAAAGAATGTTTGCCCCAACAAGAGGGTGGCGTTGGCAGTACTGCTCACCGAAGTGGATGCCAACGGCGATGAACACTCCCGGGGCATGAAAACCTTCACCATTCCTGCACACACAGCGCCCACTTGCCGCGATGTTTTGGTGCGCTGCATCAAATTTGTTTTGCCTGAGGATTTGGATGTCTCTGGAGGCACTCCCCTGGCGATGTGCAATCCCCGCAATTTAAAAGTGCGTTTTATCGCCCACAACATCGATTCGGATTTCCAGTGCTGTGAATTGGTACTGTAAGAAGAACAGAAGGCTATGTCAAAGAGCCCGAGATGTTCTCTCTAAAAAGAAGGCTACTAGGTTTGTAGAGAGTAAGGATGCTGCGGGACGGGAATCCCATAGATAACCTGTTGCTGAATGAAGAAGAGAAGGCCCCCTGTCAGGCTCTGTTACCTGACTGGGGGCTTTCCCTTGCTATGTTAGATGTAAAAGCACATCCCCACAAAGAAGGGAGCTTGGGCTGGGATTACTATACCACCCGGTTTCAATTGGGGGGCAAAACCTTCGAGGGAATCATCAATATAGCCAACTCACCCAATGGCAGAGTGTTTTATGACATCACAAAAATAAGAGAGATTCCCGGCGCGTATGGGATGCCGTCCACCCCTGTGGCGACTGTCACACCCATATCCGAGAATCTCTCCACCCCAAGAGTACCACAACTGGGGGAGAAGGTCAATGGGGAGGGACAGCGTGCCCCCCTCAAGCTGCGGGAGACCGACGGAAGGCCGGGCCTGGTGAGGGATGCCCTCTCCCGCCGGTGGGATACCCGGATGCGCCGGGATGTCGATGCTGCGGCAAAGCTGGCGAATGTCAGCGTGGTGGTGGAGGAGGATATGGGGGATCTGGACGGCCTCTATGATGGCCGGACCAACACCCTGCACATCTCCGCCAAGGCCCAGAACCCGGTGAGGGTGGTGCTCACCCACGAGATCACCCACGCCATGAAAACCTCCAACCCGGCGGGATACCGGGAACTGCAATCCGCCGCGTTTCAGATGATGCAGGAGACCGGGGACTTGGAGCGGGTCAGCGCCATGCTGGGGGAGAGCTATGGGGAGATGACCCAGGACGAGCTCAACGAAGAGCTGGTCGCCCACTTTATGCAGAACACCATGGAGGACATCGGCCAGTTTGAGCAGCTGATTGGGGTCAACCGCAATGTGGCCCAACGGCTGCTGGACGCCCTGGACAACTTCCTGCGGCGCAATGCCATCCACTGGAACGGTGGGGAAGACAGGACTGCCGGGGTGTGGAGCAGCTACACCTACCACGACCTGGAGGAAGTGCGGGAGAAATGGGCGGCCTGCCTGCGTGGAGCTGGCCCCAACGCCCCAGGGCGGGACGTGGTGCGGAAGCTGTTTGTGGGGCCGAGTGCCCAGGAAATCCAGCTGGCGGAGCAGCTGGAGCAGCAGGGGAAGACTCGAGAAGAAATTTGGAAGGAGCTCGGTATGTTCCGTGGGGAGGAGGGCCTGTGGCGGAAGGAGATCAGCGACCAGGACGCCGAGATCAACTACAGCCGCATTGGGGACGGCAAAACGCTCCAGGACATTCTGGAACACCAGAAGCTGTACCGGCGGTACCCGGAATTGGCCAACCTACCAGTCACACATGAAAATATAGGTAACGCCCAGGGAATGGCTGGATACAGCCCCAGCAGGGATACGGTCATTTTCAACACCAACACAAATGTTGCCATGTTGGACGATATGGGTTGGACCCCCTTGGAAGCACTTATTCATGAAACCCAACACGCCATCCAAGCAAGGGAAGGCTTTGCAAAGGGCGGGTCGCCAAGATCTGTAGCAAAATACAAAAGAGAGCAATTGCGGCATCGGGCAGAACAGATATCGGAATATCAACAGCTTCCCACCCAGCAGGCCAAGGACGCTTTTGTGGAGGAGATGTTCCTGAATACCACCCCGGAACACACCATGAAATCGGCAAGTGAAAAAGCTTACAGCGAGTTGGTGGGGGAGCAGGAAGCCTTTGAGGTTATGGAGCGGATGGAGCTGAACAACGAAGAGCGCCGGCAGCAGATGCCCAAAAGGGCGGAAAATCCACTGATTGTCCTTCAGGACGGAACCGTGCTTGACGGACCGGTCCTCCCGCCGTATGATGGAAGTACCATGCAAAAGGGAGGAGATCATAATGGCATTGACCAGGGAGCAGGAAAAGAGGTTGGAATATCTGGAGAAGAATATATTCAACCGCATACAGGACAGTCTGTGGGCGCCGGCCTGGGTTCGGACAGCGGAGGATTGCAAGAAATATCTGGACAGCTATTACAGCAGCTTTCCGGGGCTGACACCAGAAGAAGCGGAACAATTGGACAACGAGTACCAGTATCTTCTTTATCTAAGAGATCGGAAGGACTAACCCCCTCCCGCCAAATCGCGCCGGAGCTGATCGAGAAGTACCGGGCCATCCCCAAAGGGGAACACCCTGCCAACGACGTGCAGGTGCCGGCGGCCACCGGGGAAGGGCAGCGCACCCGGCAGACCGTCCGCACGGTGCTGGAAAGCTCCCATGCCGACGCCCGGCTCATGGAGCAGACGGAGCAGAAGCTGCGCCAGGGCCTCCTCTCCTATAAACCCATCAGCAACGCGGAGGCGCTGCAAAAGGCCAACCAGACCCTGGAAACCGAGGGGTATGACCGTGCCCTGGGCCGGTTTTCTGGGGCCATCGGGGGAGAGACCGCAGGGGGAGCGGCCACCGGCCGCACCGACAAATACACCATCGCCTTGGGGGAGCGGCTTTTGGCGGAGGCCCAGAACCGTGGGGACACCAAAGCGGCCATGGACATCCTCTCCCAGCTGGCGGTGGAGGCCACCGTTTCCGGCCAGAACGTCCAGGCCATTTCCATGCTCAAGCGGATGGGCCCCCAAGGGGAGCTGCTGACCCTCCAAGCGGCGGTTAACCGGCTCAACAACGAACTCGGCAAGAAACAGGCCCGGCAGCGGCAGAAAAACGGGGAGCAGATCGCCCAGCTGGAAGCCCAGAAGGGGACCGCCCTCAACCAATTGCAGATCGACCAGCTCAACCGGGAGATCGCAAAGCTGTCCGGGGAGATCACCCTGCCCCAGGAAGCGGCGGCGGACATCCTGTCCCAAACCTCCCCCAAGGGGCTGGAAGAGGCGGTGGAGCGGGCCTATATCCAGGTGGCCAAGCAGGTCCCCGCCGATTGGCTCACCAAGTGGAACGCCCTGCGGTATATGTCCATGCTCACCAACCCAACCACCCACATCCGCAACATCTTGGGCAACGCCGCCTTCTACCCGGTGGTGCAGCTGAAAAACCTGGTGAAGATCCCTCTGGAACAGTCCGCCCAAAAGCTGATGCCCAAGTATGCGGGGGATCCGACGGCGGCGGTGCTCAACCGGGGGAACAAGACCGACCGGGGCTATTTGCAGATGGCGGCGGAGAGCTTCCGGGAAAACCAGAAGGTGCTGAAGGCCGGGGGGAAGTACAACCCCAGCGACCTGATCCGCCAGCACCAGACGGTGTTTGACGGCAAACTCTTGGGCTTGGACACCCCCTTCACCAACAACGCATTCACCCAGGCGATGGGGAAAACTATGGAGGCCATCCGCAAGGCCAACGGCGGCGCTTTGGAGACGGAGGACCTGTGGTTCCTGCGGTCCAACTATGAGACAGCCTTTGCCCAGGTGCTTAAAGCCAACGACTACCAGAGCCAAAACCCCGCCCGGCAGAAGGAGATCCTCAAAAACGCCCAGCAGTGGGCCAGCGAGGAAGCGTGGCGGGCCACCTACCGGGACGCCAGCAAATTCGCTGATGCCCTCAGCCAGTTCAGCCGCACCAACCCGGTGACCAACCTGCTCATCGAGGGGGTCGCCCCCTTTAAGAAAACCCCGGTGAACATCCTAAAGCGAGGGGTCAACTACAGCCCGGCAGGGATCTTGGCCGGGGTCTATAACCTAAACCAGGCAGTCCGCACCGGAAAGGTGGATGCCGCCCACGCCCTGGACCAGCTGGCCAGCGGCCTCACCGGCTCCGGCATTATGGCTTTGGGGTTCTTCCTCTCCAAGCTGGGGCTCTTTACCGGCGGGGCGGAGGAGGACAAAAAGAAGGAGGCCTACGACCGGCAGGTCTCCGGCTGGCAGCCTTACGCCCTCAGGCTGGGGGATGCCACCTATACATTGGACTGGCTGGCCCCCACCAGCTTGCCGTTTTTCACCGGCGTCGCTTTGCAGCAGGAGCTGGAACAGGGTTCCCTGGGCCCGGAAGCAGCCTGGGAGGCAGTTCTGTCCCTGACCAACCCCATGGTGGAGATGTCCATGCTCTCCGGCCTGGACCGGGCCATCCAGTCGGCCAGTTACGCCCAGAACAACGGGGGCAATGCCATCCAGGCCTTCGCCGTCTCGGCGGCGGAGAGCTACTTCGGCCAGGCGTTCCCCACCGCCTTTGGGCGGGTCAACCGCATCCTGGACGGCACCCAGCGCAACACCTATTACAAAGACAAAAACAGCCTGGTTCCCGGCGATTTGCAGGCGGCCTTCCGGTCGACTGTTTTACAAAAGGGAATCCCCGGGGGGAGCAAGTACATCGAGCCCAAGCTGGACGTCTGGGGCCGGGAGCAGAAGGCCCCCTTGGGGGAGCGGGTCATTGAGAACTTGGTTTCCCCCGGCTATTATTCCAAGTCCAAACAGGACAAGGTGGACAAAGAGGTGCTTCGCCTCTACCACAAGCTGGGGGACAACGGGGTAATCCCCAACGCATCCCCTCAGAAGTATATCCAGAGGGATGGCAAGCGCCACGACTTCTCCGCCAAGGAGTACACCGCTTACACCCGGGAGCGGGGGCAGCAGTCCCACCAGATCCTGGAGGATTTCCTGGGCAGCCGGGAGTGGAAGAAGCTCTCCGACCGGGAGAAGGCGGCCATGGTGGAGAAAGCCTATGACCTGGCCGACGAGCTGGGCCGGAAAAAGGCGGTACGCAGTTACCAGTACGACAGAGCCACGGCCAAAGCGGTGGAGACCTGCAAACAGGCGGGCATTGCCTATGGGGAATATCTGCTGGCCAAACAGGCAGCTGACCAAAACGGCAACGGCAGCGTCACCAAGGACGAGGCCAAAACCTACCTGGACTCCCGAAGCGACCTGCGAAAATCCCAGAAAGCGAGCCTGTTCAGCGCCTTTTCCACCGCCAAGCAAAACCCCTATCAATAACAAAAAAGCCCCGCCTCTCCACAATCGGAAGGGCGGGGTATTGTTTATTCGGTTTCAATACAGAAAAGGCAGGGGGACAGGCCAAGCCTTTTGGCCTCATCCAGCGAACATGTGCTTACCGTTCGGAATCCCTCGAGCCGGTCACAGATAGGGGCGTGATAGCAAGGACTTTCCTGTAAGGAGTAAAAAACAAGATGGTTTTGATAAAGCCGGACGGTTTTACGCAGTTTGGCTTCTTTGCTGGCATGGGAGATACTGCTCTTGTGAAGGGCATCTGCCAGTTCTTTTTCAGCTTCTAAGTCCTCTTGGCAAGTGGAAAGAGAGTACCCCAAATATGCTGTGGACAAGGCGAGAACAGCACAGGCGACCGCAGTCCCTTGGAAAGAGGGTTCCACAGCCCTTTTTTCGGTGGTTTTACCGGTGTAATTGGGGTAGAAGATTCCATCATAATGGGTTATAATGCGGGTTATTGTAAAAAGAAAAAGAACCCGCCTAAACACATTGTTTAAGCGGGTTTTTCTTGGCGGAGAGAGAGGGATTCGAACCCTCGATGGTGTTACCCATACACGAGTTCCAGTCGTGCGCCATAAACCGGGCTAGGCGATCTCTCCACATCGGGGTGAGTATCACCCCTGACGAGTTATAATTATAAGGCATTCTGATGCAAAAGTCAACAGGGAAAATGAAAAAATTTCAAAAAAAGATAAAACAGCGGCTTCCATCCCTATTGCGCCTTGGTTTTGAGCCAATTTCCCCGCAGGTAATAGACAATAAACAGCACCGAAGTGAAAGCCCAGCTGATGGGGTAGCTGTAAATCACAGTGGTCATCTCCCGGCGCAGGGGGAGGATAAAGATGATCCAAAGCACCCGCATCACACAGATGCCGCCGCAGGTGAGAAGCATGGGTGTCAAAGCATTGCCGGTACCCCGGATGGCGCCAGAAAGGATCTCTACAAAGATATAGGTCCAGTAGAAGGGGGCCATATACCGCATCATCATCAGCCCCAGCTCCAGAACGTTGGCATCGCTGGTAAACAGATGATACAATGGGTTGGCAAACACCAAAAAGAAGGTGCTGACCACAACTGTGAAAAGAAAAGCCATCCCCAGGCACACTTTAATAGATTTTTTTACCCGGTCGTACTTCATCGCGCCGTAGTTCTGGCTGACAAAGGTGGTGATTGACACGCCAAATGCGCCCATCACCATCCAGAAGAAACCGTCTATCTTGCCGAAGGCCGTCCAGGCAGCCACGGTGTCGGTGCCGAAGGAGTTGATGCAGGATTGGATGATGATGTTGGAAATGGCGTACATATCCGACTGAAGGCCCGCAGGCAGACCTACGTTGAGGACACTTCGCAGGATAGAGGGGGTAAAGCGGATTTTATGGAAATCCAGCTGGTAGACTACCCCTTCCTGCACCAGGGCGAGGATGGCCAGCACTGCGCTCACCACTTGGGAGATCACCGTAGCCAGTGCCACACCCAGAACCCCCATCTTAAACTGCACAACCAACAGAAGGTCCAGGACAATATTGGTCAGGCAGGAGGCCATGAGGAAGTATAAAGGGCGCTTAGTGTCGCCCACCGCCCGCAGTACACCGGAACCGATGTTGTAAATACAGGAGGCGATGGTCCCCAAAAAGATCACCCGCATGTAGGTGAGGGCGCCATCCATAACATCGGCAGGGGTACCCATGGCCTCAAGGGCAAAGGGGGCAGCCAGAAAACCGATGGCCCCCAGCACCAGTCCACCCACTAAGGCGAGGGCAAAGGAGGTGTGAACCGCCTGGCTCAATTCCTCCAGTTTGCGGGCGCCATATTTCTGGGCCACCACCACCGTGGTGCCAGAGGAGATGCCCACAAAGAGGTTGACCAATAGGTTGATCAGCACACTGGTGCTGCCGCCCACGGCGGCAAGGGCCTCCTTGCCCACAAACTGCCCCACGATGATGGCGTCCACGGTGTTGTAAAGCTGCTGGAAAAAGGTGCCGAACAGGATAGGGAAAAAGAAGGTAAGCAGCTGCTTCCAGATGACACCGTCGGTGATGCTGTTGCCCTGGGATAGGGAGCTGGATTCTTCCATACAAACAACTCCTTTTCAGATGATTTTTGACAAAAGAAAAAGCACCGCAGAAACGGCACTGGCAATAGAGGGACACCGCTCAGAAGAGGGAAGGAAACACCCAACAGGAAACGGTGGTGAAACTTATAATGTATTGGATCAGCATTATTATAACGTAAAAAAATCAGAGAAACAAGGGGACATCTGGGAAAATTATTGGTGAACTTGTCTCTTTAAATCCATGCTAATTTGGATAGATTGCTGAATAACCTGTTCCATCCATATTCTTACCGAGGAACCCCCCTAAAAACCAAAAACACCCGCCCTAAGGGAGTCACTTCCCCCAGAGCGGGTGTTTCCAATCAATTTTCCAGTTCAAAAATCAAGTCGATCTCCCGAACCCCGCCGTAAGCATCCATATTGGTGGGCAGGCAGCCCGCATATCGGTAACCGTGGCGGGCACAGCCGTCGATAATCTCCCGGTGTTCGGTGCATTTGGTGCCAAACAGCCCGGTGGTGGCGACGGATATATAGGCATATTGATACACGGCAGCTCCTCCTATTGAGCCCCCAGGTCCAAAAGCTGTTGGCAGCCAAGATCCTGGCAGTCGGCGGGGTTGTGGGTGATGAGCAGCAGTGTCCGCCCCGCCCGATGGTCCAGCAGGTATTTTATGGCTTTCTGCCGGGTGGCTTCATCCAGCCCTTGGAAGGGCTCGTCCAACAGCAGCAAGTCGCTGGGGGAAAGAACCGCCCGGGCCAGGCTGACCCGCCGCCGCATGCCGCCGCTCAGCTCCCGCACTGGAAGAGATTCGCTCCCCCCAAGGCCCAGGGCCAAGAGGTGTTCCCCGATGATTTCCCGGGAAAACCCTCGGGGCAATACAAAAGCCACATTTTCCAGGGCGGAGAGGCCCTCCAGCAGCCGCTCCTCCTGGAAGACGGCGGAACACCGCAGCCCGTCTAGCCCCTCAATTTTGCCGCTGTCCGGTGGTGTGAGGCCCAACAGGATTTGGAACAGGGTGGTCTTCCCCCGGCCGGAGGGGCCCATGACGCCGGTGCACTCCCCTTGGGGGAACCGAGCGGAGAGGTGGGAGAGGACGGTTTTCTCCCCAAAGGACTTGGAAAGGTCGGTGAGCAGAATATCCATTACACATCGCCCCCTATTCGGCGGCCCGCCCAGCGCAGGAGGACCAACAGCAGTTTTTCCACCGCCATGCTGATCAGGATGACGACCAGCGTCCAGGCAAAGAGCTCGTCAGTGGCCAGGAAGATCTTCGCCTGGTAGAGCTGCTCCCCGATGGAGTCCCGGGGCAGGCCGATGACCTCAGCTGCCACCCCCGATTTCCAGGAAAGGCCCAGGGAGAGGGATGCGGCGGAGACCAAAAAAGGCCACAGCTGGGGCAGGTACAAGTAGAGGAGTTGCCGCAGCTTCCCCACCCGGAAGACTTTGGCCATCTCTAAGAGCTTGGAGTCCACCGCAGAGAGGCCCTCCAGCAGGTTGGTGTAGGCGATGGGGAAGGCCATCAGAAAGGCGATGAAGACCGAAAGGTTCCGGGCCTTGATCCACACCAGGGCCAAAATGACAAAGGAGGCCACTGGGGTGGATTTGATGCCGGTCATCAAGGGCCGCACCAAAGTTTCCAGAAGGGGGAACCGGTGGCTTGCCGCCGCCAAAGCTCCCCCAAAAACCATGGCCAGCAGGAACCCCAGGCTGATCCGCCCAAAGGAGCTGGCGATGGACCTCCAAAAAAGGCCGGTGGCGGCAAGGCGGCCCAAGGCTTTGGACACCGCAGCAGGGGAGGCCAGAAGGATTTCCTGTCCCACAGCCACGCTGCCCAGCTGCCAGACCGCCAGCCAGAAGAGGAGAGGCCAAACTTTATTCCAAAGGGGGTTACCGCGCGAAGTAGAACGCATCATCGGGGAGGTTGCCTCCTACGGATTGGGGGTTCTGCTGGAACAGCACCGACAGGTATCCACCCACCCTCTCCTTCATGGCATCCCCTTCCAGGAAGGTGATGCTGCAGTTGGGCAGGGCCTTCTGGGCCACAGCGGCGGGGGCCACACCGAATTTCTCCACCAGGGCGGCGGCATCCTCGGTGTTCTCATTGACATAGGCAACCGAGGCTTTGTATTCCTCCAGGAATTGGCTGGCGGCTTCCGGGTTCTGCTCTAAGAAATCCCGGCTGAAGATGAGCACGCCGGTGACCATGCCGCTGCCGTCGGAGGAGACCTTGTCCCACTCCTCAGAGAGGTTCAGTGCCACCCGCAGGTTCTCGTTTTTAGCCATGGCGGTGGTGACAAAGGGCTCGGGCAGCATGGCGATCTGGGCAGTGCCCTCCGCTAGGGCGGCGGCAACCTCTGCGGCCTCGCTTTTAAACTCGATGGTCACATCCGAAGCGGGGTCGATGCCGTTCTGGGTGAGCACATAGTTGAGGGAGTACTCCGGGGTGGTGCCTTTGCCGGTGGTGTAGATGGTCTTGCCCTTCAGATCCGCCACCGATTGGATGGTGTCGCCGGTCTCCACCACATACAGGACGCCCAGGGTATTGACGGCACCCACGGCGATTTTGCCCTCAGTTTTGTTGTACAGCACCGAGGCCAGGTTGCAGGGCACCGCGGCGGCATCCAGCTCCCCTTTGCCGATGGCTGCTGTGATCTCGTCGGCGGTGGCGGCCAGGGTAAATTCATATTGGTTGGCCGAGGAGCCGGCTTCGTTGTCCTCCAAAAGCTTGACTAAGCCCATGGTGGTGGGCCCTTTGAGAGCCGCTAGGCGGATGGTGGTCCGCTGGGTCTGGGAACTGGGGGAGTTGGAGGAACTGGAGGAGTCCCCATTGTTGCTGCATCCGGCAAAAACAGAGAGGGAAAGCACCGCGGCCAGTGCAAGGGAGAGGATTTTTTGTGGGGTTTGCATCAATATCAACCTTCTATCCTGCAAAATTATCCGGTTCCCAAGGTGGGAATGGAACAAGTCAAATATACCGCAAAAGTCTATTACTTGTCAACGAAAGGGGCGGGCAAACCTGAAATAAAGGGGGGCTCTTGCTGGGATGGTATCAAGGGGGGCCAATACCATCCACATGTTTCCAGCAGACCGCCGCCAAGCGGCGGAGATTCCGGGCGAGGGGAGCGATCCCGCTTGTTTTTTGCAGGGAAACACAGTATAATAGGAATCGGTAGCGCCCCTGCTGAGCCTGTCGTATTCAATGGTGGGGACGCCGTGCCCATCCAATGAAGGAGCCGGCCCTTTTACCGCCGGCGCGCCGCCGTTTTGGCGGCTGTTTGTTGTATCTGTGAATTTCATTTGGAAGGATTGGACAGCGCTATGATTGATTTTCTCATCCGGCGGTGCATCAAAGATGCGGACAACACCTCCGACGTCAGGGTCCGCACCCGTTATGGCGCCTTGAGCAGCGGGGTAGGCATTTTGTGCAACCTGTTGTTGTTTGCCGTAAAATTCCTGCTGGGGACCCTCTCCGGCAGCATCGCCATCACGGCGGACGCTTTCAACAACCTGTCGGACGTGGGTTCCTCGGCGGTGACTTTGGCGGGGTTTAAGATGGCTTCCAAACCGGCGGATAAGGACCATCCTTATGGCCACGGCCGGATTGAATACCTCTGTGGCCTGCTGATCGCCTTCTTCATCCTGATGGTGGGCATTGAGTTTGTCAAAAACTCGGTGGAAAAAATCCTCCACCCAGAGCCCATCCTATTCAGCTATGCCGTTCTGGCCGGCCTTGTGGTCTCGGTGCTGGTCAAACTGTGGATGAACCGGTTTAACACGGTGCTCAGCAAACGGATCGATTCCCCCTCCCTGGCGGCGACGGCGGCGGACAGCTTATCCGACGCCATGGCCACCGGCGTCACCATGATCTCGGTCATCGCTTCCGCTTTCACCGACCTGCCGGTGGATGGGGTGATCGGCCTCATCGTGGCGGTGATGATCCTCAAGGCGGGATACGGCGTGGCCCAGGACACCCTGAACCCCCTGCTGGGCAGCCCTCCAGACCCGGCGCTGGTCAAGGACATCAAGGAGCGGATGCTCACCTACCCGGACATCATCGGTGTCCACGATCTGATGGTCCACGACTACGGCCCCGGCCGGATTTTTGTCTCCGCCCACGCGGAAGTCCCCGCCAACGGGGATATTTTGAGTTGCCATGACACCATCGACACCGCCGAGCGGGAGATTTCCAAGGCACTGAACCTCCAGCTGGTCATCCACATGGACCCCATCGAGACCGAGTGCGAGGTCACCAATACCTTAAAAAGGGTGGTGGAAGAGGTGATTGCCGGAGTGGATAAAAGCCTTTCTATCCACGATTTCCGGGTGGTGATCGGCCCCACCCACACCAACTTGATCTTCGACCTGGTGCTCCCCATCGAAAGTAAGTGGAGCCCCAAGGAGATTTCCGACCTCATCGACCGGAAAATCCGGGAGGTGGACAATCACGTGTTCACCGTCATCACGGTGGACCGGGATTATGTATAAAGACAGATTTCCGGGCGGGGAGCGTCGCTCCCCGCCCCTTTTTAAAACCAATTGACCGAAAAAGGAGAATCCCATTTGAACGACCTGGATTTTTTAAACCTGGACCGCCAAGCTTTCCCGCCCGATGGCTCCCTGCCCGACATCGCCAGCCCTCTGCTGGCCTGGTACGACCGGGGCAGAAGGGTCCTGCCCTGGCGGGAGGAACCCACCCCATACCGGGTTTGGGTGTCGGAGATCATGCTCCAGCAGACCCGAGTGCAGGCGGTGCTGCCTTACTTTGAACGATTTTTGGCCGCCCTGCCCACTTTGCGGGATTTGGCGGAAGCACCGGAGGAACAGCTGGCCAAACTGTGGGAGGGTTTGGGTTACTACAGCCGGGTGCGCAACATGAAAAAAGCCGCCCAGCTGGCGGTGGAGCAGTACGGCGGGGAACTGCCCCCATCTTATGAAGCGCTGCTGTCCCTCCCCGGCATTGGGGAGTACACGGCGGGGGCGGTGTCCTCCATCGCCTTTGGCATCCCGGTGCCGGCGGTGGACGGCAACGTGCTGCGGGTCTTTTCCCGGGTGTTCGGCTGCTGGGCGGACGTCCTCGACCCCAAGACCAAGCGGGGATTCCAGGCCGTCGCCTCCCGGCTGCTTCCAGAGGACCGGCCGGGGGATTTTAACCAGTCGCTGATGGAGCTGGGGGCCACTGTCTGCCTGCCCAACGGGGCTCCTCACTGCCTGGAATGCCCCCTGCGGGAGCTTTGCTGCGCCTACCGGGAGGGCACCGCTGCCGACCTGCCGGTAAAGGCCCCCAAAAAGGCCCGCCGGGTGGAGGAGCGGACGGTGTTCCTCCTCATTTGGGATGGACGGGTGCTGGTGCGCCGCCGGCCGGACAAGGGCCTGCTGGCTGGGCTGTGGGAATTCCCCAATGTGGAGGGATGGCGAACCCGGGAAGAGGCAGCAGCTCTTTTGCGGGAATACCAGCCAGAGAAGCTGATCCCCCTTCGGGAAGCCAAGCACATCTTTTCCCATGTGGAATGGCGGATGGCCGGATTTTTGGCACAGTGCGCTTCCCCTGGGAAGCCAAAAGAAGGGGAACGCTGGGTCACCCGGGAAGAGCTGGAGGGGGAGTGCGCCGTCCCCAGTGCCTTCCGGGCTTACCGGGATTTGGGAGGGAGACTGTAATGCTGCGGGATAGGATAAAAAACTTTGTGCCCCACACCCCCCAGGAGGCCGCAGACCAAGAGCTGGTGCTCTACTGCCTTAGCCGGGGGGATGAACTTCTGACCCGGGAAAACCCAGTCTGCCACTTTACCGCCTCCGCCTGGGTGGTCAATCCGGGGCGGGACAAGGTGCTGATGGCCTACCACAACATCTACCGCTCCTGGGCCTGGACCGGGGGACACGCCGATGGGGAAGAGGACCTCTGCGCCGTCGCGCGCCGGGAAGTGGAGGAGGAGACCGGCCTTCAGGGCCTGCTCCTTCTATGCAGTGAACCCATCGCCCTGGACGTGCTGCCGGTTCCGCCCCACCAAAAGCGGGGGAAACCGGTGGCCAGCCACCTCCACCTCAACCTGACCTACCTCTTTGAGGGGGACGACGCCTTGCCGCTGCGGATTAAAGAGGATGAAAACAGCCGGGTGGGCTGGCTTCCCGCCGGGGAGCTGTCCCGGTATGTCTCCGAGGAGGCCATGCTGTCGGTCTACCAGAAGATGATGGACCGGGCGGGGGAATATCCCCCTGCCTTGTCAGGAAAATAACCAAAGAAATGTTACCCAGTTTGACCGGCAAATGTTAGTCGACCAACCAAAAATAGAGGACGGCGCCTGGATGCATCTTGATCCGGGCGCCGTTTGTTGCTATACTAAAGGCCAATAGCAGAGTAGGCTGACAGGCGTGAAGTGTCCGACAGACGGGGAGTTGTTGTCGGGACGAAAAGCGCAAGCTTGCGGTCGGTCAGCCGCATCCCGCTGCGAACAAATTCATGGGGTCCTCCCCCGAAAATTTGTCCGTACGCAAATTTATGGAAGGAGGTACTGCTATGAATTTTTTTGTTTCCGTCAAGGAAAGCCTATCCCAATCCGCTAAGGAGCTGAAAAAGCTCCCGTCCCTCACCGGGGCTTCTATGCTGCTGGCGCTGGACGTCATCCTCTCCTTTTTCTTCCGGCTGGAGCTCTCCCAGACCCTTCGGGTGGGGATCTCTTTTGTGGCCCGCGGCGCCTGCGGCATGTTGTACGGCCCGGTGGTGCTTTCCCTTTCCGCGGCGGCGGGGGATTTGATCAAGTACGTCCTCAAGCCAACTGGCCCTTATTTTTGGGGGTTCACCTTCAACGCTGCCTTAGCGGGGCTGATCTATGGCCTCTTTCTCTATAAGGGGAAGGTCAGCGTGTGGCGGGTCGTCGCCGCCAAGGGCTTGGTCAATGTGCTGGTCAACGGGGTGCTGGGCACCTACTGGAAGACCCTCCTGTATGGCAAAGCGTTTATGGTGACGGTGGTTCCCAGTGTGGTGAAGAACATCACCATGCTCCCCATCGAGTGTTTGATCCTCTACGTCAGCCTCAAGGCGTTCCAAGAGGTGTTCCGGCGGTTGAAAAAACTGTAAAGATTTCCATGGGGGGCGCTCTTTCGAGCCGCCTCCCTTTTGCATTTAAAGGGATTCTCCCCCGAAGAAAAGGCTGTACTTGTGTTTTCAACCTGTTTTTGCTATGATAAAGAAAATACAAGCATATTGGGGGAGGAAAAAACAGCCATGGAATCGACGGCTTTATTGGAGGCGCTGCACGTGGCAGAGCGGCTCAAGGATGCTACAAGGCACTGCTACACCTCAAAGGGGAGGCATGAGAGCGTCGCAGAACACAGCTGGCGGGCGGCGCTGATGGCCTATTTCCTCCGGGATGAATTCCCAGAGGCGGATATGGGCAAGGTGATGTTGATGTGTATCCTCCACGATCTGGGGGAATCCTTCACTGGGGATATCCCCACCTTTGACAAAACACAAGCAGATGAAGTGAGGGAGGAGGACCTTCTTTCCCGCTGGCTGACATCCCTGCCGGAACCCTATGCCACCGAGATGGCCGGATTGTTTGAAGAGATGGCGCAGCGCAGCACCATAGAGGCTAAAATTTTCAAGGCCATTGACGGGCTGGAAGCGCTGATCCAGCACAACGAGTCGGATCTTAGCACCTGGATTCCCAGGGAATACGAGCTCAACCTGACCTATGCCCAGGATAAAACGGCCTTCTCTCCCTATCTGGCGGCCCTGCGACAGGATATTCGGGAGGAGACCCTGCGCAAGATGGAAAGGGAAGGGCAGCCGGAAGCTTGCCGCTGAGGAAAAGGAGGGAACATCATGGACATTTCCTGGCTGGATGGCTTTTTGCTTTCGATGCCCGGCGCGTCCAAGGATTTTAAAGAGGAGTGGCAGTGGACCCGTTATCAGGTGGGGGGTAAACTGTTTGCCGCCGTCTGCAAAGGGGACAGCGGGGAAGATGAGCTGGTCACCCTGAAGTTGGAGCCCCAGGAGGGGGCCTTCCTGCGGGAGCAGTATGAGGACATCCTCCCCGGATACTATATGAACAAAACCCACTGGAACTCGGTGCGGATAGCGGGGGAAATTCCAGAGGAGCTGCTGCGGCATATGGCACAGGAATCCTACCGTCTGGTGTTTACCTCCCTGACCAAAAGGGCCCAGCGGGAGATTTCCGAAGGGAACAATGCCTAGCTGTCCATAAAAACAGAGAGAGGAGCCCTTCCCACAAGCTGTGGGAAGGGCTCCTCTTTTGGGTGCTGCGTGCCCCCGAACCCCCAGCACAGAGCAAAATTCTATCTTACAATTGGTTTTGCAGGCGCTCCGCCCTGCACCCCCAGCCAGGGCAAGATTCCATCCTGGAATTGGGATTTATGGGGCGCTGCACGCCCCCAAACCCCCGTGGTTCCTTTCTGACGAAAGAAAGGAACCAAAGCTCGCCGGGGAGACCCCGGTCCCCCTTATCTATGCGCCACAAAGGGAACGCTTGGAAAATCTTTCTTAGAGGCTTCCACACCTCAAGCGAAAGATTTTTCCGCTGCGCGGATGCCCTCGCGACGCTGCTAAAAGCTCATTTTTCTAGGTGGCCATCCAAGGAGCAGGGGGGTGAGGGGGGGCCGTTCCCCCAACTATTTTTCAAAACAAGTTGCCTTTTGTAGAGTGGGATTTTTAATGGGGGCACAGCCAACAAGTTGGCTGTTCGGGCTTTTCCTGTGACGCGAGGGTTGCCTATCCCCCCTTAAATGCGCTTTTCCAGTCCAATTTTATTGG
>NZ_CABRJC010000020.1:0-31030 GCF_902471145.1 uncultured Merdimmobilis sp. | reverse complement strand
GTGGCCGGCCTCATCACGGTGGTCATGCAGAACCTGATGAAAATTTCCGGCCTCATCAATGAGGACTCTTCCTTTGTCATGTACATCAACCCAGTCACCCCCATCGATTTAAAAGGGCTGATCTTCTCGGCCATTGTCATCGGGGCCTTGGGTGCGGTGATGGATGTGGCCATGAGCATCTCCTCCTCCTTGGAGGAGCTTCTCCTCCACAACCCGGATCTGAGCTTTTCCCAGGTGGTCACCTCCGGCCTCAACATCGGGCGGGATATCATGGGAACCATGGCCAACACCCTGGTACTGGCCTATGTGGGCAGCTGCCTCCATGAGATTCTGCTGCTGATGGCCCACAACTCCAGCCTTGCCTCGGTGATCAACCGGGAGATGGTGGCGGTGGAGGTGCTCCAGTCCATCGCGGGGAGCATCGGCATTTTGTGCACTGTCCCGGTAGCCACCATTGTGACTGGCCTGGTTCATCAGGCGATTGTGAAGAAAAGATTGGCCAGTGGGGCCAGTGAACAGAAAGGGGAATAAATCCATGAAATTGGCAGAAGCATTGAACGAGCGGGCGGACATCCAGCGGCGGATCGCCCAGCTGGAAAGCCGGCTCATAGACAACGCCAAAGTCCAGGAGGGGGAAGAGCCCGCAGAGCGCCCGGAGGACCTTCTGGCGGAACTGGACGGCCTTTTCTCCCGGCTGGAGGAACTGATGAGCAAGATCAACTGGACCAACAGCCAAACCATCCAGGAAGGGCATACCATGACCCAGCTTTTGGCCAGGCGGGACTGCCTGACCCGGAAAATTGGGGTGCTGCGCAGCTTTTTGCAGAGTGCAAGCGCCACCGTCAGCCGGGCCACCCGCTCGGAGATCAAGATAAAGAGCACCGTATCGGTGGCGAAGATGCAGAAGCAGGTGGATGGGCTCTCCAAAGAGCTGCGGGAACTGGATTCTGCCATCCAGGCCCTCAACTGGACTACTAATTTGATGGAATAGTCGGATTGTGGTAGCGTCAAAGGAGTGGGCGCCATCTCCCCCGGCTGAGAATGAGCCGGATTGGTATAAGCGTGCGGGGTCCGCTGGGGTTCGATTCCCCAAAAGCATTGTCACACCCAGCACAGGGCACATGGGCAATGGGTAGGATGCACTGTTACAACCGCGGCGCTGGCCTTTGACGTGAGGGCGGGATTGGGGATACAACAGCATAGAAACAGAAAACCGGAGGGGAGGCCATAGCCTCCCCTCCGGTTGGTTTTTTGCGCCAATTAACCGTTGGAACGGGTCGCCAGCAGAAGGAATCCCGCAGATTCCTCTTCCCAAGCGGTTTCAGCGGTCAGTTCTGGGTTGTCCGTCAACCACCATTCGGTGAAGGTGAGATCGCCGTCTACCCCGCCGGGGGAGGGGAAGGTCACCAAGTTGGAGTAGGTGTACTCGGAGATTTTACGGTCTTCCTCCGCGGCAAACTGGTCGGCCCGGGAATCCACCAACAGAGTGTATACCCCATCCTGGTAGGTTAGGGTGTACCCGATGGGGTCGCCTTCCGCCGTGGTTTTTTGGATGTAAACCTTGGCGGCTTTTCCCTCCTGGGCGGCGGCGGCAAATTGGATGAGGGGCGCGGTATCCAGGACTTCTCCGGTATTTCCGTCAATGTATTCCCCGCAGTCTAGCACCTCCTCTGGGGCGGACTGGGAACTCGCACTGGAAGAATCGGGATTGGAACTGGAACCCAGCCCGTTTCCAGAACAGCCGGCCAGGAATAGGGACAGGCATAGGGCAGCTATAAGGATCTTCTGCATGACAAGACCTCCTTTTCACATGTTCTACTTACTTAGTGGAAAAAAGAGGGCAAATTCCTGCCTCGCAGAGGGAGAAAGTCTCAAAAGGCCCGGGAAAAGCCGACATGGCAGACCCAGTACAGGTCCGCCATGTTTCTGTCAATTATCGTCTCCTTCTTCGGAATCGTCGGGATCTTCATCTTCCTCCCCGTCATCCTCTCCACTGGGGATCTCTTCATCGGGGTCGTCTTCCTCTTCCAGGTCATCAGAGCGGTCGCTGTCCTCGTCCTCCTGGCCGCCGTCATCTGTGTCCTTTTCGGATTGGGAGGCATGCCAATCGTCTTCCTGGTCTTCAGAATCCCAGTCTTCCCGATCTTCCTCTTCTAGATCGTCATCCTCTTCCCAGTCGTCGCCCGCCTCCTTCTGTGCCAGCCGCCGGAGGTCCTCTAAACTCATAGAAGCCAACTCCTCCAGGGAATAATCGTCCTCTTCCTCCAGTATTTGGCGGATGTACTGCATTTTGCCCGGAGAAACCTGCTGCTGGGATGCTGCCTGCTGTAGGCTGGCATCCTCTTCATAGGTTTGAAGGATGATGGCAGGGGCGATTTTCCGAGGTTCCAGCGCCGACTGAATGGAGCTGGAAAGGAGGGATTCCAACTCTTGGACATGGCTCTGCCGTCTGCTCTGCACCGTGAGGAGAACGGTGCTCTTTTCTGGGGTGAGGTAGTTCCTTTGGGCGAGGGTATCCGCCAGCTGCCCCAGCACAGTGGGAAGGGGTAGGCCAGAGAACACCTGGCCCTCGATCAAGCTGCGGCCATCCGCATTGAGGCCCGTCACCTCCAGAACTCGATCCCGCCGGTTGGCGGTGATCTGGATGCTGGGATTGACATCCAAAAAGACGGTGGTCTCCACCATCCGGTACTGCCAAAACCAGCCAAAAAACAGGAGGACAATACAGCAGGTCAAGGCAGGGATAAAGGCGCGCCTCCGGGCTGGAGCTTGGGGAAGCTCTTGAGCGGTGATATAGTCCAGTTCTGTCTGTTTGCTCACCGGCATTTCCCACAGTTCTTGGGAATGGGGCATAGGTAGTTGCTCTGCCGCCCGGCGCAGTGCAGCCGGAATTTCACGTTTGTTCATGACAGCACCCCCTGGGCAGTGAGATGGGTTCGCAGCTTTTTCAGCGAGCGGTTGTAGCGGGATAGAACAGTGGAAAGGGGCATTCCAAGGTCTTGGGCAATCTCCCGATGTTTCATCCCCGCCACACAGTGGAGGAGGAGGATCTGCCGCTCTTCCTCCCCCAGGATTCGAAGGGCGGATTCCAGCACCAGCCGGTCGGTGGGGTCGGTGACATAGGAAAATTGGAGGGAATCCTCCATTTTGCAATCTTCCACAGAGAGGGCGGATTGGCGCAGTCTGCTGTTGCATAGATTGCGGGCGATGGTGAGTATCCACGCCATAGGTTTGCCCATGGGGCGGTACAAGTGGGCCGCCCCTCGGATTTTGAGAAAGGTCTCCTGGACGATATCCTGGGTGTCGTCGGGATTTTTGAGGAGGGAGAGGGCAAAGGCGTAAACTGCCCGCCCGGATTTGCGGTACAGCTCTTCAAAGGCATCCCGGTCATCCTCTCCGACGCGGATCAGCAGGGAGTCGTCAATCTCCGGCAGGGTTGTACGGCGAGGGGAGTAGGTTCCTTGTACCGCGCAGAACAGCAGCATATGTAATCCCTCCTCGATGTGGCATTCTGCCCTTATTCTACCCTATGGGAGCAAAAAAGGCAATGGAAGAATCGGAGTGGAGGATCCCCCCACCCCGATTCAGCCTTTTCTTAGTCGTCATCCCGGTTATCCTTGTCGTCATCATCGTCGGGGTCGTGGATGTCATCCCGGTCATCCTTGTCATCATCGTCGGAGTCGTGGATGTCATCCCGGTCATCCTTGTCGTCATCATCGTCGGGGTCGTGGATGTCATCCCGATCATCCTTGTCGTCATCGTCGGGGTCGTGGATGTCATCCCGATCATCCTTGTCGTCATCATCGTCAGGGTCGTGGATGTCATCCCGGTTATCCTTGTCGTCATCATCGTCGGAGTCGTGGATGTCATCCCGGTCATCCTTGTCATCATCGTCGAGGTCGTGGATGTCATCCCGATCATCCAGCTGGTCTTCCAGCTGATCCAAATGGCCGTCATGATATTGGTCCTCCAAATCGTCCAGACGGTCCTCCAGCAGATCCAGAGGGATGTTGTGCTCTTTGGCGTAATCCACCAGGTCGCTGATCCGGGTATCGGCCAGGTGTTCTGGGGTGAGGGTCGGGTCTTTCTGGAGCAGGCGGTCGATCACCGACATCTTGCCAGAGGAGACTTTCCATTTTTGGGCCTCTTTGTCATACCGGTCCATGTCAATTTTTTGTGCGTGGACATCTGCATCCAACTGTTTTTCAGCAATGTATTGGGCGACTTTTTTGTTTACCTTGTCCAACGTCTTTTGGGAAGCGCCCCGATCGTCCACTGTGATGAGGACATCATTTTTCTTCTCATTGGCAAGGTATCCCTGTTCCATCATCCGGTCGACCAGATCTTCAAGAACGTCGTCCAGGTCATTGTCCTTGGGGGTGTACCCTTCCAGCAGTTTTTTGGCGTCATCGTTGAGGGGGATAATCTTGCTTACTTTCTCCAGCCGGGTGGTTTCCAGCTCGATGCTGGGGTTGACGTCCAGGGCGATGCGCTGGGCGGGGGAGAGGAAGTAGAAGGCAGCTCCAGCTGCTACAAGGGCGGCTGCGGATAGAGTCAGGCCGGCCATAAGCCAGTTGTGTTTTGTGGTTGTCATAGCAAAAACTCCTTTGCAGTAGATTGGGTCTCTTCGACCTCTTTCAACCCATTAACAAAGAAGGGGGGTGTTTTATCGCAAAGAATAAAATTTTTTTCACATTTTTGTGGAAAGGGGGAGGATATATCAAAAAAAGACCCGCAGAAACTTTTTGTTCCTACGGGTCATTGGCGGGAGTATGTGGGAATCGAACCCACCTAAGCAGCTGTTCACCACTATCACTGGTTTTGAAGACCAGGGGGCACACCAGCACCCATCTACTCCCATATACAGCGGGTGCTTTGCTTACGTTTTGATATTCTACCACAAATATACGCAAGAAGCAACTGTTTTTTCACAGAAACGGGAAAATAAGCAGAAAATAGGGGAGGTGCGCCAAAAAATTCATCATGGATGGGACGCTAACCTCTTCCATTGCCAAAGGAGCGCGGAGCGTTCCATCTCCTTTACAAAGGCATCCTTGCCGTCGCAGTAGCCGTCAATGTCGGCGGGGAACTGGGATGCCAGCTGAATTTTTAAGGCGGCATAGGAATCCCGGGCACCGGGGTGGGCCCGCAGATAATCCCGGAAGGCGAGGTGGCGGCCAATCTCCCCCAGGTTGTCATACTGGAAGGCGTGGATTTGATGGGTGCGGTTTTCCCCGCCTTTGCGGAAATACCGCCGGCCGGGCAGACCGAACTCCCCCATGGCCTCATAGCCCAGTTCTGCAAACTGGGGGGTCAGGGCATCCAGAGCATCGATATCCTGTACCACCGGCAGGATGTCGATGATGGGTTTTGCGGCAAGGCCAGGGACGGATGTGCTCCCAATATGAAAGAGGGCGACCAGATTTTCCCCCAGCAGGGCGCGAAGGGATTTGGCCTCCTCCTCGAAGAGCTGGGGCCACTGAGGGTTGTAGGGAACGACGGTGACCAACATGAAAAGGACCTCCTCGTTGAGATGATGGCAGCAGGATGGCGGATTCCTGCAAAGAAGCACTGTAAAAATGGGAGGGGAAGTCCCCCTCCCAAATGGAAATCGATTATTTTTGAATCAGCACCCGGGCGTCGCCCACCTTTTTGGTGATGCCTTTGCGGTCCCAGTATTCCAGGAGGGCCACCGCATATTTGCGGCTGGTTTCAATGGCGTCACGGAACTCGCCCAAGGAGACCTGTCCGTTCGCCTCCAGAAGCTTCTGGAAGGCAGCAAAGGCCTGATCATAATAGTTGCGGTGGATAGCGATCTGGGGGCTGAGGGCAATCACTGTGCCATCGTCCTGAAGGGCCTCCATCACCTGTTTGAAGGTCTCCTTTTCCTTGGCGAATTGCTTGGCTACCTCGTCGGTGGCAGGGGAGGCAAGGCCGCTGTCCAGATAGATTTTCTCAATTTTGTCGGAAAGCCGCTTGTGGCTTTCGCTGTAGCTGACGGTGAAGGTGGAGAGGGCGACCTTTTGGCCTGCGTACCGGATGTGGCCCTGGCCCTCCATCCAATCCAGGATTTTGTCGCACAGGGCGATCTCCCGGCCGGGGAGGAAGCGGCTGCGCAGCTCGTCTTTTCGCATGCCGGCTTGCAGGGGGTTGGACTTGTGGTACTCCTCCAAAATGCGGGTTAGCTGGCCTTGCAGGGTGGCGAGATAGTCCCGATGGAGGTCCAGCTTGCCAGTGATGGGGATGAGCTCCCCAGCCTCCTCCAGCAGTTTGACCTGGGCCGCGAATTCTTCTTGGGGGATGTCCAAACTCTCCCGTACCGCGTCCAAAGGCCGGAATTTGGGGCTTCCCTCCAGCACCGCCTGGCGGATGGTGTCCTCTAGGGAGCCCTTTTCCTTGATGGCCAGACTTTCCAGCACAGCGGGGTCGCTGCGTTTGTGCCTCTCGGGGGCCGGGTCCAGCACCACACCGCCGCCCACCGTCTCAATGGGGGAGTAGAACCGCACCACAAAATGATCCCCCCGCTTCACGGCGATGGGGTCGGTGAGCCGCAGCTGGGCGTAGCCGCTCTCCTGGGCGGTGAGCTGTTCCCGGTCGTCCAGCAGCACCAGTTTGCAGAGCACATCCCGGGAGCCTAAGTACAGGTGGAGGCGGGAACCGTTTTCAATTTCCCGCTGGCATTCCTTGAGGATGGAGAGCTTGACATCCAGCATCAGGGAATTCTGCATCGAACTGGGTACCGCCAAGGTATCGCCCCGCTCCACCTCGGATTTTTTGATGTTGGCCAGGTTGACCGCCACCCGCTGCCCCGCATAGGCGGTAGAAACGGTTTGGTTGTGGACCTGGAGGTTGCGCACCTTGGTCAGCTTTTCCCCGGGGTAGATCATAACCTCGTCCCCCTCGGTCACCGTGCCCTCAATGAGGGTGCCGGTGATGACGGTGCCGAAGCCGTCCACCGAGAAGACACGGTCCACGGGGATGCGGAAGGGTTTGGAGGTGTTTTTCTGCTGCACAGCCTGGAGCTTTTCTTCGATGAGAAGGCGCAGCCCCTCGATGCCGTCGCCGGTGTAGGCAGAGACCGGGACAATGGGAGCGTCAGCCAAAAAGCTGCCCTGGACCTCGCTGCGGATATCCTCCTTGACCACCTCCAGCCACTCCTCGTCCACCATGTCGGTTTTGGTCAGCACGATGATGCCGTTTTGGATGCCCAGCAGGGAGAGGATACCCAAATGCTCCCGGGTCTGGGGCATAAAGCCCTCGTCGGCGGCCACTACCAGCAGCACCAGGTCGATGCCGCCGGCCCCGGCCAGCATGTTTTTCACAAATTTTTCATGGCCGGGCACGTCGATGATGCCCGCCTGTTCCCCATGGGGCAGGGTGATGTGGGCGAATCCCAGTTCGATGGTGATGCCCCGTTTTTTTTCTTCCTTCAGCCGGTCGGTGTCGATGCCGGTCAAGGCCTTGATGAGCATGGTCTTGCCGTGGTCCACGTGGCCGGCGGTGCCGATGATATAGTTTTTCATGGAAACTCCTCGCTTCTCTATCCCTATTGGACGCAGGCGGCGATGTTCTCTGCCACCAGGTCAAAATCCGATTCCTCGATGGTGCGCACATCCAGGAGGTATTGGTCTTTGTTGATCCGGCCGATGACCGGCACCGGGCAGGCCCGCAGCCGTTTCTCCAGCTCCATCACCGAGATGGCGGAGGGGACGATGGCCACAACCCGGCTTTTGAGCATCTGGGTGGGGACCGAACCGCCGCCTACCTGGCCCAGCTCCTCGATCACCGAGAGGGCACAGCCGCTGGTTTTGGCGGCGATGGCATCCCGCAGGCGGTTGGCCTTGGCCTCCAGCTGTTCCAGGGTGACTGCCAGCATCTTGAGGGTGGGGATCTCCTCCATGGCGTCCCGGGGATCCAAATAGAGCCGCAGGGTGGCTTCCAGGGCGGCCAGGGTCATTTTATCCACCCGCAGGGCACGGGTGAGGGGATGTTTTTTCATCTGGTCGATGTACTTCTTTTTGCCGATGATGATGCCCGCCTGAGGGCCGCCTAGCAGCTTGTCCCCGCTGAAGGAGAGGACATCCACCCCGGCGTCCAAGCACTGTTGCACCGTGGGCTCGTCCAGGATTCCGAACTGTTCCAGGTTGACGAACACCCCGCTGCCCAGGTCGTGGATGACCGGCAGGCCATGGGCGTGGGCAACCTCCACCATGTCCTTGGTGGGGACGCTCTCGGTAAAGCCCAAGATGCGGAAGTTGCTGGTGTGGACTTTGAGAAAGGCGCCGGTGTTTTCGGTGATGGCCTTCTCATAGTCGGACAGATGGGTCTTGTTGGTGGAGCCCACCTCCACCAGGATGCTGCCGCTCTGCTCCATAATCTCCGGCACCCGGAAGGAACCGCCGATTTCCACCAGCTCCCCCCGGGAGATGACCACTTCCTTGCCCTTGGTCATAGCCCCCAAGATCAGCATGACGGCGGCGGCGTTGTTGTTGACCACCAGGGCGCTCTCCGCCCCGGTGAGCCGGGTCACCAGCTCCTCAATGTGGGAGTACCGGCTGCCCCGGCGGCCGGCAGCCACGTCATATTCCAATGTGGAGTAGCCCATGGCCACATCGCAGACCGCCTGGGTGACCTTTTCCCCCAGGCGGGCCCGGCCCAGGTTGGTGTGCAGCACGATGCCGGTGCCGTTGATTAGCCGCCGCAGGCTCATCACCGAATGGGAGCGGACCCGTTCCGCCGCGGCCAGGGCGACCCCGTCCACCGTAGGGGCTTCGGTCAAGCTTCCGGCCAGGATGGCCTCCCGGGTTTCCTCCAATACGGCGCGGATGGCTTCCACCGCCACCGAATGGGAGAGCTGCTGCTCTGGGTCGAAGAGTGGGCTGGCGAGGACCTCATCCACTTTGGGGATAGTGCGTAGCAAAGCTGTGTTGGCTGCCATGGCAAAAAACTCCTTTTGTCGTCGAAATTGCAAAGCCGCATGGGCTGAAATCATTGGGGTTTGCATACATAGTTATTATAGTAAATCCTGCGGGGGATGTCCACAATTCCCACAAAAAATCGCCAAAGGGCGCAAAGGAGGGCTGGATTGGCAGCTCCTTTTTCAAAACAACGGGGGAGGGCTTGTCAATTCTTTCCTGGTCGGGTATAATAAAATTAACAATTCAGTCACAATTTTATGCCATTTTATTAACCGGTCGGGGGGCACACCGCCCCAGAAAGGAGTTTCTATGAGAGAATTGTTGGCAGTGGCTCTGGCCTTCGGCTTGATGCTGATATTGCTGCGGAAAAATGTCAATTTTGGCGTGACCATGCTGATCACCTCAGCGACGTTGTGCGTGGTGGCGGGCATCGCCCCTCTCACCGTGTTCAACGTGATCAAAACCACCTTCACCAGCGAAAAGAATATCACCACCCTTTTGGTTGTGTTCACCGTCAGCATCCTGGGGGGGCTGTGTGGCCGGTATGGCATCCTGACCAAGGTTGTGGACAGCATGCAGGATATTATCCCCAACACAAAAGTGGTGATCATGCTCATCCCCGCCATCATCGGCTTGTTGGTCATGCCAGGGGGCGCCATCCTCTCCGCACCTTTTGTGGACAGCGTAGGCGATCAAATCGGCATCAGCCAGCCCCGGAAAGCGGCCATCAACCTGGTATTCCGCCATGTGGCCATGATGTGTATGCCCTTCTCCACCTCGGTACTGCTGGCCATCTCCATGAACCCGGAGATCGGGCTCTATGAGCTGATTGGCCTCAACCTCTTCTTTATGATCCTCAACTTTATATGTGGGTATTACTGCTTCCTGCGGCCGGTCAAATGCGAAAAGCGGGTGAAAAAGGCTGCAGCGGGGGAGAGCGTCAAAAGCTTCTTCCTCAACCTGTCGCCCATCTATGTCAGCATCCTGCTCAACATCGTCACCGGTATCCCTCTGTACCTGTGCATCCTGGTGGGTATCGGCATTACATACCTCATCTGCGACAAGAAGGACTTCCTGAAAAACTTCAAGGATTCCATCAACTTCAATGTGGTCTTCACTGTGGCAGGCGTGTTGGTTTTGCAAAGCTGCATTTCCTCCCTGGACGGCTTGATGGAGATTATCACCGGCGGCCTTGGCAGCGGGGGCTGGACGGCAGCCATTGTCCTGGGCCTAGGCGCTGCTTTCTTCGGTGCGATCACCGGCCTTTCCAACGCCGCCATGGGCATTGTGCTCCCCTTGGTTGCGCTGCTTTCTGTTCCCCATGCCACCTCGTTGTACCTCACCTTTGTGGTGTTTGTGGGCGCTTACTTCGGCTACTTCTTCTCTCCTTTGCACCTGTGCCAGGTTTTCACCAACGAATACTTGAAGGTCAGCACCGGCGAGATTTACAAGGAGTACCGCACCTACGGCGTTATGCTGGGAGTGGGCACTGTCCTCCTGTTTGCCGTGATGGGCTTTGTCATGATGTAGCGGCCCATTTGAAAAAATCCCCCGGAGACTTAATAAGTCTCCGGGGGATTTTTATAGGGTGTTACAGCGCCCGCTTGAGGTAAACCATGTCCACGCACTGCTGGCCCCCGTCGAAGATGGGTTCGGGGTAGTTGTCCACGAAGAAGTTGGCAACCACATGGCTGGGCAGGAACCCAAGACGCCGGTAGAAGGGGACCCCGTTGTCGCTGGTCCCCACCTGCATCTCCTGGAACCTGCCCTGGTAGAGTGCCGCCAAGTGATTTACCAAGGCGGAGCCCAGCCCCTTGCCCTGCAAATCCTCCCGTACAGCCAGATTTTTCAGCTCGCATAGGGTGGGGGAGAGGGGAAGGACCACCGCCTCGGCGGCCAGTTCCCCGTGGAGGGTGAGGCTGTGGAGCTCCCCTTCCTCCAGGTAGCGCAGAACCATCTCCCGGCAGGGGTCGGCCAGCAGGAGGAGCTCCCAAAAACTGGGGGAGAGCTGGTCGATTGATAGGGTGTGAAATTCCATAGATCCTCCTCCCAAACTAAAAAAGAAAGGGGCTGGAGCCGCGGCTTCCAACCCCTTTTCTATTGCACCCGGAACGCGGGATTTTTGGGTGAAAAATTGTTTGCTTACTGGATGTAACCAGCGGCTTTCAGAGCCTCTGCAGCTTTGTCATGGTTGGCTTCAGAGACCAGGATGATTGGGCCAGTGCAACCCATGCCGCTCTCGGCGTATACGCCAACCTTCCACAGGGCCTTGACGGCGTCCTCAAGATCCATGATCTCGATGCCGGACAGCTGGGAGGTGACGACCTCTTTGGGAGGAGCGACAACCTCAGCGGTATCCTCTGCGGCGGCTTTCTTGGGTTTGCGGGCCTCGATGACCTTGTTCAGGCCAGCCTTGTGGGCGGCGGCAAACTCTTTCTTGGCGATCTCTTTGTAATTGCCTTTGACCAACTGGGATGCATACTCCATAGCGTTGGCCAGGACAGGTGCGCCGGAAGCGCGGGAAACGATGAGGACCAGTCTCTCGTACCCCTCACCAATGCCGGGGCCGTAGCCATAACCCATGGCTTCGTAGCTGCCGCCGGTGGTGTAGGAGGACATCATCTTCATCAGGATATTGCCGGTCAGGGAATCGGTGACCATGACGTCGCAAGCGCCGACCAGCAGGTCGTTGCCTCTCATGACGCAGCCGCCGTCCGCTCTGGAGGACTCGGCAAAATGGATATCATAGCCATTGGCTTGGAGCTCTTTCAGAGCGCCCTCGCACTGTCTGGCGCCATCCACATTGAGGATGCCCACGGTGGGCTCTTTGATACCGCAGGCTTTAGCAGTGATGATGCCGTAGATCGCATTTTTGATCATGGCCTCAATCCGCTCTGCGGAGGAAGTGCCGGTGGTGGTGGCAATATACATCTGTTTGCCTTTACCGGGGGTGACCACACGGCCGACGGTGGAAACACCGATGGGGAAGGGGTAGTGCATAGTGACACAACCATCGATGGCGCCGCTATCCAGCAGCTTCTCCATCTCTTTGTACATCTCGTCTTCATCCGAGACCTTGCAGGTGTTGAACTTATCGCTCTCAGCAGTGCCGATCAGGGTGACATCGACACCCCGGTCTGCGGCCAACAGGCAGGCCTCAACAGCGTTGGCTTCGCCATGCTCACTGCCCAGGCCGGTCACGGCGATCCGGGGACGGCTGCCGAAGGAGCCGGTCTCCAGACCAGTCGCAATGTCCATGAAGGTCTGAGCGATGATCTTTTCTACATTTGCCATCTCTCTACCTCACTATTCTGCGTCAGCAATCAGGGTGGAAGCGAAATCCTTCATCGCCTTGGCGATCAGGCTCTTGATCTGCTCCTCGGAAACGGAGGATTCCTCAGCTTTGCCGCTGTTCTTCTGGATGATGAAGGAAACGCCGTCAAACAGGTTGGTCATACGGCCCAGGAACAGGGAGCCCTTACCGATGATCATAGCGTTGTTGATCTTGCCTTCCTTGATCATGTCGCACAGAGGTCCGACAGCGGGAACACCGGAGGGGATATGGCCCTGGGTGGGAGCCCAACCGACCAGACCGTGCTCAGTGGCAAAATTGGCGATGTCGGCTTTCTGCAGCTCGCCGCGTTTGACAGCCAGAGCAGCGATCATTTTGTAGTTGGCCAGAGGCACGTCGCCGGCACCAGCGGGTTTGGTGATATCGGGGTTCTGCATCTCGGGGGAGTACTTGTCGATGTCCGGAATCTTCAGGCCGTGGTTGTCCAGGGGAGTGGCAACCAGGGAGGTGATGACCGCTTGGGGAGAAGAACCGGTGCCGACAGTGTGTCTGCCGCACATATCGGAGGCGATTTCGGGGCTGACGCCATCGTTCTCGCTGACCAGCACAGCAAAGCCGCCGATCATATCCTCCAGGATAGGCATGTCCTTTTTGACATGGTCTTTGCCGTTCATGCCCAGTTTAGCGGTGCAGCCGCCGGCGCAGACGACAACGTTTTTGTAGGTACCGGATTTAACCAGGGCAGCAGCCTCGATCATGGCATGGGTGGGGGCGGCGCAGAAAGCGCGGACATCCGAACCGGAAGCGCTGGTCAGGCCAACAACCTCAGCAGCAGCTTTGGCGAAGTTGCCGCCGCCGCGCTGGTTCATATCACCGCAGGCCTCCTCGGCGCAGTCGATCACATAGTCCACCTCATCTTTGTTGATGCCGGTAGCTTTGATCAGGTGCAGCAGGGAGAGGACGCAGGAAGCTTTGGAAACCAGGTTTTCATGGATGACATGGGCGGAGAGGTTGGTGTCCACATCGTGAGCTCTCTTCACATAGCCCACCAGTTTGCCCTCATGATACAGGGGCTCAGCGTGCTCGTCGTTGACAAAGTGCTCAATCTCGCTCAGCTCAACACCGTCTTTGATCTTGGCGATCATGTCCTCGGTGTACAGAGGATGGGCTTCAGCCTTGGGTTTGACAGCGGCGACAAAGGATTTCTCCAGGTGGCACAGATCAAACACGTCGCAGATCTGCATCAGCATCAGGAATTCATCCTGGGGCATGATTTCACCGTATTTGCCATAGCGGTCGCAGACAGGGGCCTTTTTGTCGTACCAGGGCTGCTCATAGGTAGCCAGCTCATCGGGGGTCATGTTGCCGATGTAGGTCTGGTTGGGCATATAAGCGAGGACTTCCTCGTAGGAACGCAGATGCTCGGGAACCTTTTTCAGGTACTCGGAATCGGGGTTGACAATCTTTTCAGTGGTCTGGGTGGTGCCGTTCTGCATCACCATATCAGGGGTGAATGCCAGGATATAACCCGCGCCTTTAATAACACTGTTCATTGGCTGATTACCTCTCTTTTTTGATTTGTCTTCATTATACGAAAGGTTGGCAGCAAAAGCAATAAAAACTTTTGTAAAGGGCTTTTGCCGCGCATTTTTCCAAAAAGGATCAGCAGCGCATGATATGAAAAATGGTGATGCGGTGATATTCTCACCACATCACCATTCTCATGTCATTCAGCTATTAGTATTTGCAGTATTCGCTACGGATATTGTTCATCTCTTCACAGATAGAATCGATATCCATAACCATCTCCATCATACCAACCTGCTCGTCATACACATCCGCGTTGACTTCGGCTTTGATCTCGGGCTCGCAAATGTGATAAACCTTAAGTCCCAACTGGACATTTGTCAACGGACCTGCGAAAGTGGGGTCACCGGCGGTGACAGTTTCAGCTGCCAGACCGGAAGCCTCGCTCTCAGCGGCACCCAACATCACAACGATGTTCTCGGGGCCGTACTGATCAGCGAAGTCTTTGACTCTCTTCTGATTCTCAAGATCCATTGCACCTGCGGCGGTTCAGACGAAGCACTCAGTGGCAGAGTAGACGACGTCTGCGCCGGCAGTTTTCACGCATTCTTCAATAGCGGGTCCGGGAACGCCGTCACGGTCGCCAATGATGATGACTTTTTTGCCATTCAAAATGCTCATGAAAGCTACCTCCTTTTTAGAATTTTTATTTATTAAACGGATGAAACCGCTTAATACAGAATAGAAATAGGGGAGAGGGGACGATTACAGATATTTCTGAATCATGGCCTCGATGGAAGCCTCAGTGGCCTCCTCTTTGACGACCTCGTCGATCTTCTCGCCATCCTTGTAGATCGCCATAACAGGCAGACCCAGGATCTTCTGGCCAATGGCCAGTCTGCGGGCCTTGGTGGTGTTCAAGGAGCAGAATTTGATCTTGTCGCCGTATTTATCAGCGCAAGCATGGACAAAAGGCATCAGAGCAGCGCAGGGAACGCAGCCATCGCCATAGAAGTCAACAAATACGTAGCCGTCTTTGTACTCCAGAACTTCAGCGTTAAAATTATCTTTGGTCAGATCGAGCATGGGAAACACTCCTTTTCATTTCAGTGGAATCGGTGATTAACCCTCGATGTATTTCTCCGCCTGGGTGGCAGCAATAGCACCGTCCGCAGCAGCGGTGACGACCTGTCTCAGGCTCTTCACACGGATATCGCCAGCGGCGAATACGCCGGGGATGTTGGTCTTCATGTTGTCATCGGTCACAATATAACCGTTCTTCATTTCAACCTTGCCCTCGAACAGTTCGCCGTGAGGCTCGAAGCCGATGAACACGAACACGCCAAAGGTGCCGTCCTCTTCGTTGGCAACGATCTCGCGGGTCTCGCCGGTGACAGTATCCTTCACGACCATGGAGGTCAGGATGCCATCGCCTTTGAGCTCTTCAACAGTAGTGTTCCACATAAACTTCATCTTAGGATTGGCAAATGCTTTCTCCTGGATGGATTTTGCAGCGCGCAGCTGGTCACGTCTGTGGATCAGAGTCACCTGACGGCCAAACTTGGTCAGGTACATAGCCTCTTCCACAGCGGAGTCACCGCCGCCGACCACGTAGATGTCAAAGTCCTCAAAGAACGAGCCATCGCAGGTAGCGCAGTAAGATACGCCTTTACCGGTGAACTCTTTTTCACCGGGGCAGCCAATGGGCTTGGGATGAGCGCCGGTGGCGATGATGACGGTCTTGCCGTAGTAATCGCCCTTCAGGCCCTTCAGGTGTTTGACATCACCCTCCAGCTCAACGTCCACGATGGTGTCTTTCACCTTCTGGGCGCCGAAATGCTCAGCCTGTTTAGCCATTCTGCCGATCAGGGAGGGGCCGGATTCCTCGTCTACGCCGCCGGGATAGTTCTCAATCTCAGCAGTGATGACGATTTGGCCGCCGTCTTTATCCTTCTCGATAATCAGGGTATCCATTCTGGCGCGGCCAGCGTAGCTACCGGCGGCGAGTCCAGCAGGACCCGCGCCGATAATAATGACATCATAAATTTTTTCCATATTCACACCTACTAGTTTTCAAAAATAGTCTGCTCAGTAACCTCGGTGGAAAGGGCTTTCAGTGCAGTGTCAAGAATTCTTCTGCGGATAGCTTTCTCCTCCTCAAGAGTCAGAGCAGGGTTGCCCAGAGGATGGGGGATAGCAATGGCGGGAACAATTCTGTTAGCGCCAACAGTCATGGAGATGGGGGTAACTGTGCAGATATGAACGACCGGGATACCAGCGCGCTCAATCTCTTTAACCATCGTTGCACCGCAACGAGTACAGGTGCCTCAGGTCGATGTGAGGATAACCGCGTCAACATTGGCATCCTTCAGCTCTTTGGAGAACTCATCTGCGAAGCCCTTGGCGCTCTTAACAGCGGTACCGTTACCAACGGTGGTGTAGAAGTATCTGTGCAGCTTGCCGATCTTGCCCTCTTTCTCATACTCTCTGAGAATGTCAACAGGCAGGACGCGGTCAGCATCCTCGTTGGCGTAGACAGGGTCGTAGCCGCCGTGAGCGGTCTCGTAAGTGTCGGCAGTCAGATCCATAACGCCCTCAATGTCATACTTGCCGTATTTGGAAGCAGAGGAGGACTCGATGTGATCGGGGTTGCCTTTGGGGACGATACCGCCAGAGGTTACCAGAGCGATGGTAGCATGGGCGATGTCCTTGACAGCGGGGTTGGGAGCAACACGGTCGAAGTCAGGCATGGGGAACTCGGTGACGAACTCTTTGCCAGCCAGTTTCTTCAGCAGCATGTCGATAGCGCGGGCGGAACCTCTCTTGGTGTCGAAGAAGTTCTTCCGGACGCCGTTGGGCATATAACCTTCCTCAGCGGAAGCACCGATCTTCTCACCTTTAGCCAGCTTCAGGGCGAGGGGAGCCATCTTCTTGACAGCATCTCTCATGCCAGCAGCGCTGTTTTTGGTGGCGACGATGTAAACGGAGTTTTTGAACATGTCTGCGCCGGGGTTCTCAACGTACATACCGGTCAGGACAGGGATGCCCAGCTCTTTTTTGACAGCGTCAGCGATGGTGCCGCAAGCGACGCCATAACGGCCAGCGTTGAAAGCAGGACCAGCCAGGAACATGTCAGCGTTCTGGGATTTAACCATGTCGATAACGGTCTTTTTGGCTTCTTCCAGGTTCTCGTTGAAGTAGGAGTCACCGCAGATAACAGTGGCAACGATCTCAGCCTCATCGCCGAAAGCCTGATTGAAAGCTACGCCAGGGCCTACAACGCCCTCTCTCAGCTCAGGTTTGATATCAGCCTTTTCCTCACCGCCGATGTTGGCGAAGAACTGGTTGATGTAGTGTACTACTCTAATTTTAGCCATTAGTTGTACTTCCTCCTTTCTACTATCTTGCGCTCAGGCAGTTGAAACCAACTTCGCTGGTAGCGCCGGTGATAGCCTGCAGCTCAACCAAAATGGTGCCGTCTTCCAGAACGTTGTTCTCGAAACCGCCGGCAATCTTATCGACGGGGCTCAGGTCGCCAATCACTTTGTCCAGCTTGGGCAGGGTGATCAGCTCGTTGGCGTTACCGCCGGTGACAACAGCGTCAGCGCTGGGGTCAGCGTCAGCCAGGGACTGGGAAGTACCGTCGCGGCCAGCGTACTCATCGGTGATGATTACGGTCTTGATGCCTTTGGCGGAAATCTTCTTGCAGTTCATGATCAGGTCGGTATCGGGGTTGCCGAAGCCTTCCTGGGAAACGATTGCGCCATCCAGATCCAGGTACTCGCAGAGCTCTGCGGTCCAGTTGGAGGAGCGCTCTTTATCAGCCAGGTAAACGTTCTCGTTGGTGATGATCATGCCCACAAAGTTGATGGTCTTGCCATGCTGAGCGAACAGGTCATGGACAACGGGGTTGTTCATGTGGATATAAGTGGGGTTCTTGTCGCAGGAGGATACGCAGTTACCAGACAGGATCGCGCCGTCCATAACCTCGGTGGGGTTGATGATGGTGGGGACGATCTTCTTGGCATCGACGCCGTACACATAGGTGTCGTGCATCAGGCCCTGGCTCTGCAGCATCTGGACGTAGCCAACGCGGGGCAGGTTGGGGTATTTCTCCATGCCCTCTTTCACGCCGTAAGTCTCGTAGGAGACAACCTCGTTGGGCTCAACAGATTTACCCAGCTCACCCAGGTAAGCAGCGACACGCAGACCAGCCATACGGTTGGCGTACTCATGCTCGTGCTGTTTCAGGCCGTCGATGGGGTTCATGACAAGAACCAGGTTGACGGTTTTGGAGAAAGGAGTGTATTTGGCGCCTTCGCCGGTCATATCGATGATGCCTTCCTGGAAACCAACGATCTTACCGGTGGTGACAACAGCGGAACCTCTCAGAGCGTGGGTTCTGCCGGTGCCGACAGTGGTGACTTTGGAGATCACGCCGGGGAAAATCCCGCCTTGACCCTCGACCTTGCAGCGGGGCTCGATTACGTCCTTAACAGGGGTAATGCGAACGCTCTCGCCGGGGCGAGCGATCTCAACTTCGCAGGATTTGATGTTTTCGTCCTCCAGGACGATCTTCTTAATGGCCTCTTTGTCTACGAACAGAACGCCGTTCTCGACTTTGGATTCATTTGAGAACTGAATATCATGGATATCGATGTATCCGACTTCCAATTTTCTCAAATTTAACACCTCCTTAAAATTTTGGCTTTGCGTATTTATCAACAAACCCTATTCAAATAGGATCTGCGATAAGGCTCCTTTTAGCAGCGTGGCGTCGATCACCTGGAAATCTTCCCGCATAGAATCGGGCATATGGGGGAATTTTACCGGGAATTTATCGCAAGTCACAATGCTGTTTTCGATCATCTCCACCGAATCCATGTCCAAAGACTGGGGTTTGATGGAGATCAGGACCGATTTATAAGGGGTTTCATTGGGCTTGACGCTGCCCGAAAGGGGATGGGAGTAAAGCCTGTGTCCCTTATGAATCTGGTCGCGGAGGGCAACCAACACATCGTGATAGGTGCCGTCGACGAACTCAACGGTATATTGCCCTGTAAGTTCGCGGACAACCAGGGGATTGTTGGTTACGATCTTAAACGTTGGCTTCATGAAGAACCTCCCGGAGCGTGATTGTCATTCCATACAAAAACAGAGCAAAACGCACCCTTTTATAGAAATAAAAATAAAATGGTGCATCCCGCTCTGTATCTAACCTGAGAGATTCTCCCTTGAGGGGGATTGCTCCGTCGGTGCTTACGCTCTCCAGAGGTTTGTCGGATTGCGGTGTTGGGACCTGAGATCTTCATAAGGGACTGCAAATCCGCTTACTTATTCCTTCGGCGCTGTTGCCAGACTCTCCCGCAATCGTCATCCAAATATCAATCTGTAAAAATGACTATATAATGTTTTTCTATCACACCATAATGATACACTACTTTTTTCTATAATACAAGTATTTTTTCCAGGGAAAATGGCAAAAATTATTGCAAAAAAATTGTCAATCTTTTATAGAACATTCCCTAGTAGGTGGATAGAATGGCTTTGATAGCGTCAACAGCAAAGTCAATTTCCTTGGGGGTGTTGAATGGGCCGATTGAGAATCGAACAGTGCCCTGAGGGAAAGTTCCCAAGGTCTTATGGGCCGATGGAGCGCAGTGCAGGCCGCACCGGGTCATAATCCCGTACTGGCTGTCCAACAAAAACGCGATTTCCGCGTTGTCGCGGCCGGTGAAATCCACCGAGACGACGGGGGCGCGTTTCATCGGGTCCTCAGTGCCGGCGATCCGGGCGCAGTCGAAGGCGGCTAGGCCCTCGCTAAAGCGCTTGGACAAAGTTTGTTCGTGCTGTAAGATGTTGCCAATCCCCTCCTTTTCCAGATATTGAAGCGACGCGTTTAAGCCGAAGATTCCCGGCAGGTTCATGGTGCCGGCTTCAAAGCGGTCAGGCAGGAAATCGGGAACCTCCTCCGAATCAGAGCGGCTGCCCGTGCCGCCGGAGATCAGAGGGTCAAGTTCCGCAGCCAGGGAATCTTCTATGATAAACCCACCGATGCCCTGGGGCCCGAGCAGGCTTTTGTGCCCGGTAAAGGTCAGGACGTCGATGTGCATATCAACAATGTCAATGGGGAAAACCCCTGCGGTCTGGGCGGCATCCACCACAAAGCGAATTCCATGCTTATGGCAAATGGCACCCACTTCCCGGATAGGCATCACTGTGCCGCATACATTAGAGGCGTGCAGCATCAGAATGGCCTTGGTGTTGGGGCGGATGAGCCCTTCCACCTGATCCAGAAGCAGCATTCCCTGGCTATTGCAGGGGATGCGGTCAAAAGAGACGCCCAGTTTTTCCATTTGTACCAAGGGGCGCATCATGGCGTTGTGCTCCATCGAGCTGACCAATACATGGTCGCCGGGGCGCAGCATACCTTTTATAATAAAGTTGAGAGAAGCGGTGATGTTGGAGGTAAAAATCACATTTTGAGGTTTGGGGGCATGGAAGAGACGGCACAGCCGTTCCCGGGTGTCATAGACGACCTCCCCTGCGCTGTAGGCGCCGGCATATCCGCCGCGGCCCACATTGCAGCCGATTTCCTCCATAAAAAGACGCATGTTTTCCACTACCCCAGGGGCTTTGGGGTAAGAGGTGCTCGCGTTGTCCAGATAAATTCGCTCCATAACGTCCTCCTATAATAAATCCTTTTTTATTATTTTACTCTATTTACCCTATATTCGCCACTGCTATTGGAAAATAAAATAGCTTTCTTGTCTCTATTGCAAATTACTATTTTACGATTGTTAAAAAACAAACTATACTATATACAGGGTCGATACGCCAGTAGGCCAGCTTTGCGGCTCTCATAGCCCGCTGGGGAAAGAGGCTCTGTATCATAGAAAGGTGGTTGGTAGAGAGATGGAAAAGAAAAAACTGATAGGGGCCGGTCTGTTGATCGGCTTGGTCTCGGTTGCCCTTGTCAAGCTGGGGAATCCGGCAAACATGGGTTTCTGCATCGCTTGCTTTTTGAGGGATATTGCCGGCGGTGTTGGACTGCACCGTGCCGCTGTGGTGCAGTATCTGCGCCCGGAGATTATGGGCTTGGTTCTGGGGGCGTTTGGCATGGCCTTGGCCAACAAGGAATTTAAGGCCAAAGGCGGTTCTGCTCCGGCAACCCGTTTTGTTTTGGGCTTTTTTGTCATGGTTGGCGCACTGATGTTTTTGGGTTGCCCCCTTCGCATGGTGCTTCGCATCGGTGGTGGCGACCTAAATGCAGTGGTCGGGCTTGTTGGGTTTATTGCAGGTATCGCCGTTGGAGTGCTGTTCCTCAACCGCGGCTTCAGCCTGAAGCGCACCTACTCCCTAAGCCGGGGAGAGGGTTATGTATTCCCTGCGGTGAATGTAGGTCTGCTGTTGCTTTTGGTGGCTGCTCCTTCCTTTATCTTCTTCAGTACAGAGGGTCCTGGCTCAATGCGTGCCCCCCTCTGGGCTGCTCTGGGAGCCGGCCTTGTGGTAGGTGCTATCGCCCAGCGCACCCGTCTTTGCATGGTTGGCGGCATCCGGGATATGATGCTTTTCCGGGATTGGACGCTGCTGTCCGGCTTTGTGGCTATCATCGCGGCAACTGCGGTGTGCAACATCGCCCTTGGCAACTTCCATCTGGGCTTTGCCGGACAGGCAGTTGCCCATACCGATGGCCTGTGGAATTTCCTTGGTATGGCTGTTGTCGGTTGGGGTTCTGTTCTTTTGGGCGGCTGTCCTCTGCGTCAGCTTATCCTGGCAGGTGAGGGAAACTCAGACTCTGTCGTTGCGGTTTTGGGCATGATTGTGGGAGCAGCCTTCTGCCACAACTTCGGTTTGGCTTCGTCTGGAGCAGGTCCCACTGCAAACGGCAAGGTTGCGGTTGTCATCGCCATGGCAGTCATCGCTGCCATCGCTGTGCTCAATACCAAAGTGGAAACAGCGTCTGCTTCCAATAAGCAGAACGCAGCAGAAAGGGGATAGAAAACAATGGCTGTTATTGTGGATGCGTGCGGACGCTCCTGCCCGGAGCCGGTTCTTCTGACAAAAAAAGCACTGGCCAGCAAAGGGGATCATTATGAGGTGCTGGTAGACAATGTCACCGCCAAAGAAAATGTGACCCGGTTTGCCAAAAATGCAGGCTATACGGTGTCGGTGAGCCAGGAAGAGGATGTTTACCGCCTCTCTTTGACCAAATAGGCAGCCGCATATGATGTATATTGCAACTTTTTTCAACCATTACAACGCAGTGAAGTTCTCCAGGGAGCTGCGGGAGGCGGGGATAGAGCATGATGTGATGCCTGTCCCGCGCAAGCTGAGCTCTTCCTGTGGCAGTTGTGTGCGCTTCTCCACCGAGGGTGATCCTCTGCGGTTCGTGGATGATGGGGTGGAGAAGATTGTGGAGGTGCAAGAGGCTCATACATACGCTGTGGTATATGAATGCGAAGAATAGGCACTGGCTGCCGCAGCTGGCGCAAGAAAAGCCGGGGGAAACCCCGGCTTTTCTTATTGTCTCTACAAAAATGATTGACATATTATAATAGTATGATTATACTAGTATAATATAGTAATTAAAACTATATTATACTATGTTTTTTATATGGAGGTTTGTTATGAGATTACCGCCTTTAAAGATACAGGAATTGACTGCCCGTGTGCCAATCATCCAAGGAGGAATGGGAATTGGTGTAAGCCTTTCCTCATTGGCGGGTGCCGTGGCCCGGGAAGGGGGGATCGGCGTCCTCTCTGCTGCCCAGCCCGGGTACCGGGAGCCAGATTTTGCCGACCATCCACATGAAGCGAACCTCCGGGCGCTGAGCCGGGAGATCCACAGGGCCAAAGAGATTTCCGGCGGAGGGATCATCGGGGTCAACATCATGTGCGCCATGAAAAATTATGAACAGTATGTAAAGTGCTGCATCGACAGCGGCGCCGACCTGATTATCTCTGGAGCGGGGCTGCCCACCAATCTGCCGGAGCTGGTAAAGGGCTCGGGCATTAAAATCGCCCCTATCGTCTCGCCGCCCAAATCCGCCAAGGTGCTGCTGAAAATGTGGGACCGCCACCACGGCACCACTGCCGACTTAGTGGTGATCGAAGGACCAAAAGCCGGAGGCCACCTGGGCTACAGCCAAGAGGATTTGGACAAGTATGCCGGGACCGACTATGATAAGGAAATCCAGGAGATTCTTGCCATCGTAGCGGGCTATGAGGAGAAGTACAACAAGAAGATCTCGGTGGTGTTTGCCGGAGGGGTCTATGACCGGGCGGACATCGACCATTATCTCGCCTTGGGCTGCGCCGGGGTGCAGATGGCTACCCGTTTTGTAGTCACCGAAGAGTGCGACGCCTCCCCAGCCTTCAAGCAGGCATACTTGGACGCTAAACAAGAGGACATCATGATTGTCAAAAGCCCGGTGGGGATGCCTGGACGTGCCATCCGCACCCCCTTCATTCAAGCCAGGATGCAGGAGAGGGAGCAGGTTTCCCACTGTTACCAGTGCATGAACCGGTGCGACATCGCCACCACCCCCTATTGTATCACTGGCGCATTGGTGCGTGCGGTGACTGGGGATGTGGACAACGCCCTTGTTTTTTGCGGGGAAAATGCCTGGCGGCTCCAGGAGATGACCACCGTCCACGACCTGATGGAAGAGCTGGCCCGATAATCTATTATAATAAGGTGTACCTCGCACTCCCCGGTGAGATCCTGCCGCTGGGGAGTTTTCCTTGTGAGGAGGGACCGCTCCTCGTAGGGATTGCCTGCTTGGGAGAAGTGTACCTTCCTTTTATTCTTATTTATCACTGCCCTGCCAACAGGTACGACACCGAAATGGAGCAGATGAGTTCCCGCCTCTCGGGCCGAGATATTTTCACGACCGATCTTCCCTCTATCCGGATAGAAATCACCTCTGGGAGCCAGCCGCTGCACAGTATTGCAGCGGCTGGCTTTCCTGTTGCCATAGTATAAGCCTGCGGAGGGAAATTGGCTTTCATAAAATTTGATTTCAGACGGAGAAACGGCAAGATAAGCCCATTTTGAGCCAGAACTCAGGAGCGGTGCTATCGGGATCAGTGGATTATCATCCCCCTGTAATTGGGCAACTGGAGGGGGATATCATCCGGCAGCGGGGGGTGACTGCCTGCTTTTCCCGACGCAAATGGGGATTTTCTTAAAATTTTACATCTATGCATTGACATTTATCGATTTATAGAATATAATATAAATCGATAAATATAGATTTGAGGTGATTGTGTGGGAAAGGATTACACAGAAAATGTCCAGCTGTTCAAAGCGTTCTGCGATGAAAACCGCTGGAGAATCCTAGAGATCCTCCAAGAAGGGGAGCGGTGCGCCTGCGTCCTGCTGAATGAGTTGGAGATCAGCCAGTCCACATTATCCCATCATATGCGGATTCTCTGCGATTCCGGGGTGGTCGTGGGCCGCAAAGAGGGAAAGTGGATTCACTACTCCATCAGCGAATCGGGGATGGAAAAGGCCAAGCGCCGGATTGACCAGCTGCTAGAACAGAGCATACGCCCCTCTACTGCTGTAAAAGGGATTGAGAGGGATAGATTGACCGAAAAGACCAAACTCTATGTCCTGACTGGTTTTTTAGGGTCTGGCAAGACGACTGTTTTGCTCCGGCTGCTGGAAGCGCTGAAGGGGAAACGGGTCGGCGTCATTCAAAATGAATTTGGAAAATTGGGGATCGACGGCACCATCCTGCGCAACGATGATATCCAAATGGTGGAGATCAACCGCGGCTCCATCTTCTGCTCCTGCCTGAAATTGTCTTTTGTGCAGGCTTTGGCGGAGATGGCCCAACAGGACTTTGATTACCTGTTTGTGGAGAGCTCCGGCCTGGGAGATCCCTCCAATGTAGAGGAGATTCTAGAAGCGGCAAAAGCCCTTGCTGGAGATCGGTATTCTTTCCAAGGCGCCATCTGTCTGGTAGATTCAGTCAACTTCCTGGATCAGCTGGAGGATTTGGAAACAGTGTACCGTCAGCTGAAACATTGCCATCTAGCTGTCCTCACCAAGGTGGACCTGGTGGATGGGGAACGGATTTGCGCACTGAAAGCAAAAATCCGGGAGATCAATCCAAAATGCCGGATTGACGTCAGTTCCCATGGGAATCTGAATTTAGGGTTTTTGGAAGAGAACCTGATGCAGTACCAGTGGGCTGAAGGGGAAGAGACCACCAACAGCGAAGAGGCCAAACCCAAGACTTTGGTCCTCCAATTTGAGGGGGAAGTGGAGCAGGAGAAACTAGAGCGCTTTTTAGCCGAGATAGAAGCTGACCTGTACCGGGCCAAAGGCTTTTTCCATCTGAAAGGGCAGGGGTGGAACCAGGTGGATTTGGTTGGGCAGCAGGTTGACTGCACACCCTGTGAGGAAAAGGAAATCTCCCAAATGGTTTTGATTTCCAAGATCGGGCCTGCGGTGATCAAAAAAATATTCAGCGCTTGGGAAAGCCAAGTGGGCCTGCCCATGCAGCTGAAAAATTAGGAGGGATGGAGCTTGCAGATCAAAGTGATCGGTACCGGATGCGACAAATGCGATAAACTGTATGGGAATACCCAAGAGGCTTTGACAGAACTGGGGATAGAGGCCCAGCTGGAAAAGGTGGAGGACCTTTTGGAAATTGTCAAATTAGGGGTGATGACGTCCCCCTCCCTGATGATTGACGGGAAGCTGGTAGTCAGCGGCCAGGTCGTGTCAAAGGACAAAATAAAAAAGTTGTTGAGGCCGTAACAAGCCTCGCCCTGCTGGCTGCCGAAAGGCGGCCAATTTTGGGACAAATAAATCGGTAAAACTAAATTTATAAATATAATTGGAGGGTCACAACCCGATGGAAATCATCAAAGGAATCTGGTTTTTTGTGCAAGATCAAATCTTGGGGATGAAATGGCTCAACCGTGTTGTGGGCAACCTATTGACCAGCTTAGGGGTGGATTTGGAATCTCAGCTGGGGGCGGGGCTCCAGTTTTTCATTTACGACACCGTTAAAATTTTTGTGCTGCTCTCGGTGCTGATTTTTGGCATCTCCTACATTCAGAGCTATTTTCCCCCAGAACGGACGAAGAAGATTTTGGGGCGCTTTCATGGCTTGGGGGCCAACACTTTGTCCGCCCTGTTGGGGACGGTGACCCCATTTTGTTCCTGCTCGTCGATTCCCTTGTTTATCGGGTTCACCGGCGCAGGTCTCCCTTTGGGGGTCACTTTCTCCTTCCTCATCTCTTCTCCGCTAGTGGATTTGGGCTCACTGGTGCTGCTAACTAGCATCTTCGGCGGAAAGATCGCCATTGCTTATGTAGTCGTCGGCCTTGTGCTGGCAGTAGCGGGGGGAAGCCTTATAGAAAAGCTCCATTTGGAGGAGTATGTGGAGGAGTTTATCCGCAGCGCCGGACCAGTGGATTTGGAGGCGCCAGAACTCACAACACAAGACCGCCTTGCCTTCGCCAAAGAGCAGGTCTTGGAGACGGTTAAAAAGGTCGCCCCCTATATTGTTGTCGGGGTGGGAATCGGGGCACTGATCCACAACTTTATCCCGGAAAGTTTTGTCCAAGAGGTTTTGGGTGGGGATAAATGGTATTCTGTCCCCTTGGCGACGTTCATCGGTGTCCCCATGTATGCGGATATCTTTGGGACCATCCCAGTAGCGGAGAGCCTGTTTGCAAAAGGCGCTGGCCTGGGGACGATCCTCGCCTTTATGATGGGGGTGACAGCGCTGTCGCTGCCCTCAATGATCATGCTGCGAAAGGCTGTAAAACCAAAATTGTTGGCCATCTTTATTGGAATTGTAGCCGTTGGGATCATATTGATTGGCTACTTATTTAATGCGGCAGCATTTCTATTTGTTTAAGAAATCAAAATAAAGACTAGAATTTTGAAAAGTGCATAGAAAAATAAATGGAGATAAATTGTGGTACCCATATGCGGGAAGATCCGCTGTTATCCGCACTGTCGGTTTTCGGGCTTCATATTCACGGATGGTTGACTGTGTAAAACCCAGCAGATCCACAAGCTACCCTTGTGTCAAGCAGCGATGTTTTCGCCAATCATGCATCAAATGCCCATTTGCCAGCTCCCTTACCTAAAATGCATTGTAAACAAAGGCGATCTCTGAATCTAGGGAAAACAGCAGGGAAGAACTCCACTGGAACAGGAAGAGATTTTTGATTGTCCCATCCAGCAAATTGATGAGAACCTCCACCGCCCGGAAGGTCATATAGCTGATACCCAGCAACCGGAAGATGGAGAGCAGCCCCCAGACTTCCCCCACTTTGACCAGTGCCAAGGGTAGGACGGCCAGTACGACTCCAGGCCAAATTCGTCACAATATTGGAAACTAGCTCTGCCAGATAGGGATGGATCCCCATTTTGTTGTTTGGCGCTTCTGGAAGCGGATTTTTTGCCGCGTCGGAGGTGGAATCATATACTTATGTGCCAGAAGATATGGAATTTTCAGGGATCGAGGATGCCGCTGAATTTTGTTCAGTTGAAGGCAGGTCTTTTGATGCGGTACAGCCGGACAGCATAGCAATCAGCAGCATCCATAGAAGTTTTTTCGCAATTCCACCATCCTTTCCTGCGGCAGCCGGCCGGGCATTTTGATCTTGTTCCTGGGAAGCCTAACCCACCAGCGCATCATGGCTGGTGGGTTAGGGGGGGAATCGGCTCAATGCAGAAGGAGTCCGCGCCGGTGTTTCCTAGATGACATAGGCCATATCTCAGGTGTAGCCCAGCACCTGACCGTAGATGGAAACGGTGCTCTGCTCCTGATTCTAGGTCTTGTTGTTGGGGGCGGTAGTTTTGAGCATCGAAAGGTAAACGACTAAGGATGATTATGTTACCGGTTGTTGTGCAGCGGCATTGGCAGCAGAGGTATCCAGCCCAAGGCTCCCCGCTCACTGGGTTACTGCGGCGGAGTCCAGATTTTCACCAAACCGCTGGCCCTTCAACCAATTGGCGCCGGGCGCCATTTCCACGAGGGTATCGCCGCTGGAACCAATCCCATCGGACATAGAGGTACAGAATGGGATGACCGTCTTGCCGGCCAAATCGCTGTTTTCCACAAAATTCCAGACGATACTAGGGGCCTCACGCCACCAGAGGGGGTATCCCAGCAAAACGGTGTCATAGCCGCTTAGGTCGGGAATCCCTCCGGCGATGGTGGTGCGGTGGCTGGGATCCTCATGTTCGGCATTTACCCGGCTGTCGGGGTTGTTCCAGTTGAGGTCGTCATCGGTATAAGGCTGCTCCGGCACCAGTTCGAAAATATCCGCCCCCAAGGTGTCGGCGAGGGTCTCAGCCACCGCTTCGGTGTTGCCGCTGGCCGAGAAATAGACTACCAGTGTACCGCCTGCTGTCTCCAGCTCGCCAGGCTGTTCCCCCTGTTCAGGGGCAGATGACGCAGAGGAAGAGGAAGTGGAGCTGCCGGTGGAACTGGATTCTTGCCCCTGGTTGGAGGAGGCCAACTGTCCGCAAGCTGCCAGTGATAAAGACAGAACGGCGGCTATCAGCGTACAATATACTTTTTTCATTTTAGAACCATTCCTTTCTGTTGATTTTACTTGAGATCTCCTTGTAATTAAGAGTATAACAACCGGTTGTTACAATCGGTCAAGAGGGATTAAAAAACGAACTGTGAACTTTTTCCAAAGAAATTTAAAATTAAGGGCTGAAATTGGAGGTACACCATGATGCAGGTCTGTAGGTAACCTGGTCCCCTGGATGTACAAGACAATTCGTAAGCGCTGAGGATCTACTTCACATAGGATTGAATCCAGTTCTCCACATGGTCGGCGATCTCGTCATTGTTCAACTCTTGAAACATAAAGTAGGAGTTGCCGGTGATCCCCTCGTCCGGCAGATGGATTACAGTGCTGGTAAGCCCCGCCGCTGTGTAGGCTTCGGTAAAGGTGTGGATGACATGGAGGTGGCCCTCTCCCGGGCGGTGGATGAGGACGACGCCCTACAAGAGGAGCTTCGGGAAGCAAAAGCCTTTGCCCCCGAGTCTTTGCCAACCAGGCCGCTGCCAACGGCTTTGCCTTTAACTTCAAGGTCACCGTGAGCCGGGGCCCCAGCGGCCAGGGAGGCCATATTTCCAAAATCGGAGGTGCGTTCCAGTAATGAGCGTGACATGGAGGAAGGACAGTGTAAAAGCCATCCGGGAAAAGCAGGCGGCAGAGGTGAGGGCTGAGGCGATGAATACCCAATCCCAAGCGGCGGCTAGGGCGTTTCGCGCCGCGTCGATGTCAGCAGCCCTGCCGGCTGTCTATTGGTGGTGTGCCCTTTGGGATGGCACATGGCAGATTGCAACGAATTTCAAGTCTTCGTTTATAACGAATAGCTTCTCCCAGCCGCGAGAATAGAGAAAGCCCCCAGTCAGGCGATGGAACCTGGCCGGGGGCTTTCCCTTGAGATTAGATAGTGTCCATTTAGATTATATCAGATGACAGTCAAATTGCAAGGATATTTATAATTTTGAGAGATGAAAGGAGATTATGAGAGGAGAAGCCTTAATAAATTTTGACCTGCATCTTTACAAAAAACACCCTATTTTTGCCCTGTTTTGGCAAGGGTATGAGCCGTTTTAGAAGATAAGAAAAACCCGCTAAAGGCTGATTCCAAAGCCATTTAGCGGGTTTCTTTTTTTGGTGGACCCGAGGAGGATCGAACTCCCGACCTTTGCGATGCGAACGCAACGCGCTCCCAGCTGCGCTACGGGCCCAAATTCTGGGGCTTTTACAAGAAAATAGTATAGCACATCGCCAGCGGTTTGTACAGCCCCTTTTTGAAAAATTTGTATTTGCATGGAGGGAATGGCCATCGCAAAGGGAATATATGGAAACCAGGTGCAGGGAGAAAGGAAGGGCAAGTGCCCTCTTTTCCACCAGTACGCCCTATAGTAGAGATCATCCCCGATTGCATCGTTTCTTTTATCCGCTCAAGCCCTGGGAAAGAAAAAACTCCCCCGCTGGACAACTGCCCAGCGGGGGAAGGGGTATTATCTCTGGAAGGTGACTTTGCCGCCGACCATGGTGGTCAATACGCGGATGTCCCGGATGGTTTCAGTGGGGACAGTAAAGATATCGTCGCTCAAAATGGCCAGGTCCGCATAGTAACCGGGTTTCAGGCGGCCTTTGATGCCTTCTTCGAAGCTGGTGTAGGCGCATCCGATGGTGTATTCATCTACAGCATCGAAAACGTCAATCTTCTCAGCAGGATAGAAGCCGCCCTCGGGGAAACCTTTCAAATCCTGACGGTTGACCGCGCAGTGGATGTTGTCCATAGTGCAGAGGTCCTCCACCGGGGAATCGGTGCCAAAGCAGGTGTGAATCCCCAGCTTTTCCATAGTGCGGAACGCGTAGGAAGTGGAGGCAAGCTCTTTGCCCACTCGGTCTTCGACGATATGCAGGTCGTAGTGGAGGAAGATGGGCTGAATATAGGCAATGATGTCATTTTTCTGGAACCGTTCCAACAAAGGCAGGTCGGTGATCTGGCAGTGGACGATGCCGTGGCGCAGGTTGTTTTTCCCTTTATGGACCACCGTGTCGTAGGCGTTCAGCACCATCTCGATGCCGCGGTCGCCGATGGCATGAACCGCAACCTGCATGCCGTGGGCGTCGGCGGTCTGCACCAGGGCGTTGAGCTGTTCCTGGGTCATGACCTCGATGCCGCGGGTGCCGGGGGCGTCGCTGTAATCCTGGCGCATCAGAGCGGTGCGTGCGCCCAGGGAGCCGTCGATAAACAGCTTCAGAGGACCGATTTTGTTCATGGCGCAGCCGTAGCCGGTTTTGTAGCCGTGTGCAAGGAAGTCCTCATATTGGGCCAGGGTGGTAAAATTGCATTGGTGATAGGTACGGACCAGGGCGGTGCCTTTGTCCACCATCGACTGGTAAGCGCCATAAATCCGCTCGTAGTTGTCGTTTTTGATGTCGTTGGACTGGATGGAGGTGATGCCCCATTCGGCAGCGTGCTCCATGCCGGCCCGCAGCAGGTCTTCCAGCTCCCGGCCCTCGGGCTGGGCGATCAGCTTCTGCACCAGGGAGGCGGCCAGCTCTTTGAAGATGCCGTTGGGCTCGCCGTTTTCATCCAGTTCAAACTCGCCGCCGGGGACTTGGGGGGTATCCCGGGTGATGCCGGCTATCTCCAGAGCTTTGGAGTTAACCACTGTCACATGGCCGCAGGCGCGGGCAAAGACAAGGGCGTGCTCGGTGGAGATTTTATCCAGATCGTGGCGGTTGAGCATCCGGTGCTCGTCGG
>NZ_CABRJC010000019.1:0-32242 GCF_902471145.1 uncultured Merdimmobilis sp. | reverse complement strand
CTCCCCGGCAGTCTTTCGCCTCCTTTCTTCTGCAAGAAAGGAGGGCCTGGGGTCTTAGGGGCAGGCATAGCCCCTAAATACCAGGTTATATGAGAGCCCTGCAATACAATAATAAAATATAAAAAAGCAAAAACCGGATTTTGACACAAATTGTGTCAAAGAAATCCCCTTGTTTTCACAAACAACTTCCCCCTTGTTCAGAGGGCAGTCACATTCCAGGAATATCCTTACAAGCATGATCAAACCCCAGAAACTTGAGAATTGCCCGTACCTGCCGGGCATTAGAGGAGGATTATCCATGGAAGAGAGGAAAAACTTCACGGGCCGGCAAAAATCCATTGTATTGGCTGCGGTGGCCCTGGCGCTTGCCGGCACAGTGGTGCTCACTGCGTTTTCCACCGGCAGCAACAAAACCGAGACCGTTTACAAGGAGACCACTGCGGAGCGGGGCACACTGACCGCCGGCATCAGCGAAACGGGCATCGCCTCCATCCAAGAGGTAAAGGTCAACTTTGACCAAACCGCCACCATTGAGGAGATTTATGTAGTCACCGGCCAAAAGGTGCAGAAAGGGGACCCCATCGCCAAAATCTCGGTGAGCAGCCTCCAGGAGGAGATGAACCAGAAGGAGATCGAACTGGTCACCGCCCAATTGGATCTGCAAAAGGCCCAAAACAACCTGACTACCGAAACCTTGCAGGCCCAGCTGGACCGGGAGACCAACCTAGGATACGCCACCAGCGCCCAGGAGGAATACGACCTAGAGGTGGCCCAGCTGGAGCTGGATTTGGAAACCGCCAGCCAGAACCTCTTAGACGCCAAGCAGAAGAGGAGCTATTACCAGAAAATTCTGGACGGCAAAGAGATCAACGAGGACAAATACAACAACTACAAAGAACTGACCGACGATAAATTGGAGGATATGATCGACGACCTGGACACCCAGATCGACACCCTGACCCTGAAATACCACCAGGCGGAAATCAATGCAGAGCAGGGCAAAAAGAAAGCGGAGCTGACCATGCGCCAAAACTTGATCAAGAGCGACACCGCCGACGCCCTGTATGAGAACACCATCGCCGAGTTGGAGGCCAAGGTGCAGACCGCCCAGCTCAAGGTGGAGGAGCTCCAGAGCGACATCGACGAAGCGGCCTCTTACCTGGCCGATGGCATTATCACCGCCACCAGTGACGGCACCGTCATGTCGGTGAATTATGCTGTGGGGGACAAGATCAAAAACACCGACTCCCTCACCAGTTCCCCCCTTGCGGTCATCGGCAACACCGATGTGGTCTACGTCTCGGTCTCGGTGGATCAGGAGGACATCGGCAGCCTGGAAATCGGCGACCCTGCCCAGGTGGTCCTCAGCGCCTTTGAAGACACGTACTACGACGCCGTTATCTACTCCATTTCCACTTCGCCCGCTATGGGCGGCACCTCCACCGTCAGCTATGCTGTCACCGTCCAATTGCAGGGGGACACCAGCGGCATCTTCAACGGGATGAGTGCCACCGTCACCTTTGTATCCAAGCAGGTGGAGGATGTCATCTACGTCTCCAACCGGGCGGTCACGGTGGAGGACGGCAAATCCTACGTCAAGATCAAGGATGAAAACGGCGAGGCGGTGAAAACCGAGGTGACCACCGGATTCTCCGACGGCAGCAACGTGGAAATCCAGAGCGGGGTCAACGAAGGGGATATTGTGCTCATCGAAAGCAAGGTGAGCAGCAAATGATCCTGAAAGAGATTTTTAACCTGGTTTGGATCAACATCCTGGAAAACAAGCGGAAGGTCATGCTCACCTCCCTGGGCATCATCGTGGGAGCGGCCACCATTGTCCTGGTCATCGCCATCGGCCAAGGAAGCCAAAAGGATGTGGAAGATCAGTTCAAAAACCTCTCCGCTGGCGCTGTGGAGATCAGCTACTCCTCCTCGTCCACCGGCGGCCGCGGCGGCTTTGGCGGCGGCATGATGATGGGCGGAGGAGGCAACCGCGGAGGAGGAGGCTTCGGCGGGGGAGGCGGCATGCCTGGTGGAGGCGGCTTCGGCATGCAGACCAACATCCGCTCAGTGGAACTAGACGAAGAGGACTTGGAGGATATCCTCCTCTTTGTGCCCGGCATCGTCTCCGGCACCATCAGCGCCACCGGCAGCGCGACGGTGATGGGCGGCGACCTGGAGGAATCCACCACCGCCACCATGGCCGCCGTCAAACCAGAATTTGCCGATGTGAGCAACCTTTCCCTGGCCATCGGGGACTTTATCACCGAGGAAGACGATGAAAACGTCTCTAAGGTGGCAGTCATCGGCTACGACCTGGCGGTGGAGATTTTCGGCTCCCCTATGGAGGCTTTTGACAACACCATCGTCATCGACGACCGCAACTACACTGTGGCCGGCGTCCTCCAGGAGATGGGCTCCATGGCCTCCGGCGTCAGCCCAGACAGCGCGGTATTCATCCCTTACTCCACCGGCCTTAAATACGTGCTGGGGCGGGGTGTCCGCCCCACCATCACCGTGGTTGCGGAGGATGTAAATGACGTGGAGGAAATTGTGGCCAACGTGGGCACTGTCCTCAACCAGAGCTACCCCGGAGCCAGTTTCACCATCAGCGACGCAGGCAGCAAGATGGAGGCGGCCACCGCCTCCACCAAGACGATGACCCTGCTGCTGGTGTCCATGGCCAGCATCGTTTTTGTGGTGGGGGGCATCGGCATTATGAACGTGCTGTTTGTCACTGTCAAGGAGCGCACCCGGGAAATCGGCATCCTAAAGGCCCTGGGCTGTTCCCGCAAGGACATCCTGCTGGAGTTTTTGGCCGAGGCCAACATGATCAGCGTCTTCGGCGGGGTAATCGGCGTCATCGTCAGCTTGCTGTTGATGCCGGTGCTGGAAAAGTTCGGTATCCGGGTGGAAAGCAGCGTCCTGGGCATCCTGCTGGCCTTGGTGTTTGCCATGGTCACTGGGACAGTCTTCGGTTTCTACCCGGCAAAACAAGCGGCCTCCCTCATCCCCATTGAGGCCCTCAGCGAAGAATAAAAGGAGGCAGTGCAAGATGAAACAGCGTTTTTGGGCCTTGGCCCTGGCTTTCTGCCTCCTCCTCTGCGGGTGCGGGGACACCAGCGCACCTTCCTCCTCGTCCTCCAGTGATACGGCGGCCAGCCGCACTGTCACCGGGAAGGTAAAGTCGGTGTCTGGCAACGAGCTGGAATTGGCCATCGGCACCTTGGGAAGCGGGCAGGGAAGCCCTTCCGGCGAAGAAGAGGAAGGGGACGATGGAGTACCTTCCCGAGGCGGAGATCATTCCTCCCGGCAGGGGGATACCCCGGGCGGCCGGCCCTCCGGCGGGGAGATGGAGATAGGCGGCGGGATGGGTGGGGAAATGCCCAGCGGCTTCCCCGGCGCCATGGGCGGCATGGCGGGTTCCGGCGGGGCTGTCTCCCCAGCCATCCAGCTGACTGGGGAGGTGGAAACCATCTCCATCCCAGTGGGCACTCCGGTGACTATGGCGGGCAGCACCACCACCCTGGATTTCTCCCAGATCGTCTACAAAAACGTGGTCACCATCACTTATGAGACCGGCAGCGATGGGACGGAATACATCGCATCGGTCACCATCCTATCCTAGGAGGCGCCCATGAAAGAGATCATCCACCTGGACAACATCGTTAAAAGTTACCGCATGGGGGAAAACGCCCTCACCGTCCTTAAGGGGATTTCCCTGACGGTGGAGGAGGGGGAATTCCTGGCCATCTTAGGGCCCTCTGGCTCGGGCAAATCCATCCTGATGAACATTGTGGGCTGTATGGACCACTTTGACAGCGGAACCTATCTCCTGGACGGCACCTCGGTGGGGGACTGCTCCGACGATGAATTGACCCACATCCGCAACCAAAAGATTGGATTTATCTTCCAGAAATACCAGCTGATCCCCCAGTACACAGTGCTGCAAAACGTGATGATGCCCCTCCTGGTGCGGGGGATGAGCAGCAGGCAGGCGGAAGAAGTCTGCCTGCCCACCATCGAGATGCTGGGCCTGACCGAGAGGCTCTCCCACAAACCCCGGGAGCTCTCCGGCGGGCAGCAGCAGCGGGTTGCCATCGCCCGGGCGCTGGTGGGCAAACCTAGCCTCCTCTTGGCCGACGAACCCACCGGCGCCCTGGATTCCTCCACCGGGCGGGAGGTGTTGGCACTGTTCCAGCGGCTCAACGACATGGGCAACACCATCCTGATGATCACCCACGACCTAAACGTGGCCAAACAGGCCCGGCAGGTGGTGCGGATTGTGGACGGCGAGCTCTTCTACGATTGATCCTGCCATACGAAAAAGGGAATGCCCCGTGGGGCATTCCCTTTTTCGTATCCATTTTTGTGTGGCGCTATCCATGGGGATCTCCCTGAATTAAACCAAAAAGGGGAGGGCTTCTTTGGCCCGTTCAAAGTCCTTTTGGTGGACAAACACTTCAAAGTGGGCGTTCACCGTCCGGCCCCTAGCTATCATAGCCGGCCGGCCGCCCCCACCGCTGTAGTAGACAGTTTTAAAAGGGATACCCGCCTCTTTTAACCGGGCTTCCACCCCGGCCACCCGTTCAAAGGGGTAGCCGGTGAACACGCTTCTGCGATTAAAAAAACAGATCATCCACCTGCCTCCTCTCCCAAAACGGGGGTTAGTGGTTCAAAATGCTCTCCAGCCGGCCTAGCAGGATGGCGGACTTGGGGATTTTCGCCCCTTGGTAAGCCCTATAAGCGCCTTGGGCCATGGGGGAGCCCATCTCGCCGATGGACGCTTCCACCGTCAAAAACTCCAAGAACTCCTCATCCCACTGGAGGGTTTGGAAGTCTTTGGATGCGAAAAATGCCTCCACATCCTGGGCTGCGGCCTCTTCCTTTTGGCCGCACAGGGCCCGGAAAGCGAATTTTATACGGCGCATAGCCTCCTGCCGGGCCTGGTCCTTCCGCTTGGCGGTTTCGTCTAGGCGGCGCTTCAAAGCTTCATACAAAGGTTTGACCTTCTGCTTGGTGCTGGAACGCTCAAACCCTGAAAGCTCGAACTTCCGGTAAAACACCGGCCACACCTCCGCCGGCAGGCCGGGGTGGGTGTCCACAAAATAGGTGAGCAGCCGGTAGACACTGGGATGGCGGCGGGAACCGGTGTAGGCGCTGTTGGCCCCTTGGAGGGCTTTTTCCCAGCCGATGGGGGAGAACCCTTCCTGCCGGGCCTGGCGCAGCAGCCGGTGGTAGATCAAAAAGCATTCCACCCGGGGGACATATTCCCGTCTGCGCACCCCAAATAGGCCGGCGGGATCCCGACGGGTCGTCAGTTCATAAAGGCGCTGCAGTTCCCGCGGGGGCATACCGGTCTGGGCGTACTCCCCAAAGCCGTAGGCGATGTACAATTCCCGGTACAGATCGGTGGTCGGCGGCTGGGGGGAACGCTCCCGCTCCTCCAAAAAGTCCTCCAGGAAAGAGAGGAACAACGGGTCCATCTGGGCGTCCAAAAATTCCTTGGTGAGGAAGTATTCCTCCCACCACGTCTTGGTCCTTTCCTTGGATTCGGCGCCATACCAGGTGAGGAAAGCCCGGGCCGGGCCGGTTTCCCGATACCGCTGGGCCTCCTGCTGGCGCAGTTCATCCGCCCGGGCGAACACCGCCTCAAATTCCAAATCCCCTTCCTTTTTCTTAGCAGGGGAAAGAACAGCCTGCCGCGCCTGCCTGCCAAAGGGAGGCAGAGGGGGCAACGGCCTCTTGGTGGGCGGGGTATACTCCTCTTTATACACTGGCACCTGGAACTTGTTGTGCAGCCCTCGGGGCTTTTCCCCGGTGGATGCCGGCATTCGCTTGGCCCGGTCCATCGCCCACTGGTAGGCGGCATACAGCTCCTGAAACTCCTGGGGGTGTTCCTCTGGGTGGCATTCCCGGGAGCGCTGGGCATAGGCCCGGCGGATCTTCTGCTGGTCCCGGGTGGGGTCAATTCCTAAAACGGCCCATTGGTCCATCCGTCATCCTCCTCATCGTCCTCGGGGTCAAAATCAAAGGGAAGGCCCCCGTCTAAAAACTGCTGTTCCACCGCATCGAAAAAACGGGTGGATTCCTCCCGTGCCCGGCGGATCCGGGTAGGGGATTGGCTGTCCATCGCCTCCCGCAGGTAAGCTAGGCACCGGCCGGTCTGCTCCCGCACCGGGCCTAAAGACTCGGTGTAAATCCGCTCCCCCCGGGCCAGAACCAACCGGTTTTCCTCCTGGTCGGCGGGGTGGATCTTCAGCCGCTGCAGCTCCTTCAGCCGGGCGTCGATCTCCTCTTGGGAAAGATGGAGACGCTGGCCTACAATCACCTGCCGCTTTTTCTCCTTGGTGGACGGGCTTTGAACCTCCACCTCCAAAATGCCGTTGATATCATATGTAAACCGCACCAATACCTGTTCTTCCCCCTTGGGCTTAGGGGGGACTTCCACTTCCAGTTCCCCCAACTTCAGGTTTTCCCGGGCAAAGTAGGCTTCCCCTTGGTACACCGAGATGGTAATCCGTTTTTGGTTGTCGGAAAGGGTGTAGAAGGGGTGCTCCACGCTGACTGGCAGCACGCTGTTGCGCTCGATCATGGGCGCGATGTGGGAAAGCTTCTCCTTCTCATGGGAATAGACCTCCACCCCAAGGGTAAAGGGGCAGACATCGGTCATCATAATGTCCTTGAGTTCCTCTCCCCGGGCCTTGATACCGGCATAGACCCCCACCCCTTGGGCGACCACCGTATCCGGCGAGCCCAGCCGGGCGATCTCCCGGCCCAGCAGGTGGGCGATATAACTCTGCACCACCGGCATATGGCAGGAGCCCCCCACCAGGAGGACCTTGTCGATCTCCCCGACGGTGTGCCCCCCATCGGTGAGGGCGCGGGCGATGACCCGCTCCATCCTCTGGAAAAACGGGGCGGAAATCTCCAGCAGCAGCTTGTTGTTTAAAAGCAGGGGATTGGGGAATTTAGGGGAGTCCTGCATCATAGCCGCCTGGCCCCGGTGGGTGAGGATCTCCTTGCAGAGCTGGGCCTGTTTGAGGAGGATCGCCTGCTCGGTGGGGGAGAGCTGCGCCAACTCCTGGCCGTTGATCTTGCAGAAGTGCCGGGCGATGGCCTCGTCAAAATCATTGCCCCCCAGCCGGTTGTCCCCGGCCACGGCGGCGATCTCAATCACCGTGTCAAAACAGTCCACCACCGAGACATCCAGGGTGCCGCCGCCAAAGTCAAACACCAAAAAACTCTGGTCCTTGCCAGTGTCCTGAAACCGGCAGGCGAGAGCCGCCGCCGAGGGCTCGTTGACCAGCCGCTCGGTGTGCAGGCCTGCCAATTGGGCCGCCAATTTGGTGGCGCTGCGCTGGTTGTCGTTAAAATAGGCGGGTACGCTGATCACCGCCTCGGTGACCGGCTCCCCCAGGTAGGCTTCCGCATCCTCTTTCAGGCGGCGCAGCACAAAGGAGGAGAGCTCCTCCGGGGAAAAGGCCTGTTCCCCCAGCTGGAGCTTTGCCGTGGTACCCATCAGCCTCTTAAAGGCGGTGACGCTGCATTCCGGGTGGGAGATCAGCCGCTCCTTGGCCACCTTGCCCACTAAAATAGTCCCGTCCTCATCCAAACTGACCGCACTGGGGGTCAATAGATCCCCAAAGGCGTTGGGGATAAGCACGCTTTTTCCATCCTTCCACACGGCGGCTAAGCTGTTGGTGGTGCCCAGGTCAATGCCGATCATTGCCATATTCATTCATCTCCGTTTCTCATCGGGCCAATGGCGCCCAAATTCGAGGGTTCTCTGGGGAAGGGGTGCCCCGCCTTCCCCCTGGGGCTTTGGCGGTGCGCGCAGCCAACTGGTCTTGATCGCCCCGGTTCCCTGCGGCTACTGTTATACGGGTTTGGAGGTGTCCAATTGGACCCACTTCACAGCTTCCACGGCAGGGCAGCTCAGGCCCTGGCAAAGCTGGTCTATTCCAATTATCGCATCGCGATTATTATAACACAATCCCATCCAGTTGGAAATGGAAGAACCCAGCAAAAGGGGCATAATGGGAATAAAGCCTAACAAGGCGCAGCCACTTTTGGTGGCTGCGCCTTGTCCTGTTCCTATTGTTTTTAAATCTACCGCAGGCCCTCGGCCACCGCCACCGCACAAGCGACAGTCGCGCCGACCATGGGGTTATTGCCCATGCCGATCAGGCCCATCATTTCCACGTGGGCGGGGACGGAGGAGGAGCCGGCAAACTGGGCATCGCTGTGCATCCGGCCCATGGAGTCGGTCAAGCCATAGGAGGCAGGGCCGGCGGCCACGTTGTCCGGGTGGAGGGTGCGGCCGGTGCCGCCGCCCGAAGCCACCGAGAAGTATTTGACCCCGTTCTCCTGGGCCCATTTCTTATAAGTACCTGCCACCAGGTGCTGGAACCGGGTGGGGTTGGTGGAGTTGCCGGTGATGGAGACATCCACCTGCTCCATCTTCATAATGGCCACCCCTTCCAACACGTCGTTGGCGCCGTAACAACGGACCGCCGCCCGGTCCCCGTCGGAGAATGCTTTCTCCCGGACTACCTTCAGCTCGCCGGTTGCAAAGTCGTAATCGGTCTCTACATAGGTGAAGCCGTTGATCCGGCTGATGATGTAGGCTGCGTCCTTGCCCAGGCCGTTGAGGATGACATGGAGGGGCTCCTTGCGGGCCTTGTTGGCGGTGCGGGCGATGCCGATGGCCCCCTCCGCCGCGGCGAAGGACTCGTGCCCTGCCAGGAAGCAGAAGCATTTGGTCTCATCCCGCAGGAGCATGGCCCCCAGGTTGCCGTGGCCCAGGCCCACCTGGCGCTGTTCTGCCACCGAGCCGGGGATGCAGAATGCCTGCAATCCAATGCCGATGGCCTCGGCGGCTTTGTCCGCGGCGGCGGCGCCCTTCTTTATAGCGATGGCCGCCCCCAGGGTGTAGGCCCACACCGCGTTCTCAAAGGCGATGGGCTGTACCCCTTTGACGATGGATTCCACATCCACCCCTTTTTGGAGGCAGATTTCCCGTGCCTCCTCCAGGGAGGAGATGCCGTATTCCTTCAAACAAGCCTCAATGCGGGGCATTCTTCTTTCTTGGCCTTCAAACTGTGCCATAGTGCTTCCTCCTCTCCTTTATTCCTCACGGGGGTCGATGTATTTGGGGGCGTTCTCATACCGGCCGTAGGTGCCCAGATTCTTTTCAAATGCGGTTTGGGCATCCACTCCCCGGCGGATGTCCTCCAGCATCTTGCCCACTTTTACAAATTTATAGCCGATGGCCTCATTGTTCTCATCCAGCGCCACCGAGAGGATATACCCTTCGGCCAGTTCCAGATACCGAACCCCTTTGTAGCCGGTGGAGAACACGGTGCCCACCTGGCTGCGCAGGCCCTTGCCCAGGTCCTCCAAAGAGGCGCCGATGGGCAGTCCCCCTTCCGAGAAGGCAGTCTGGCTGCGGCCGTAAACCAGTTGTTTAAAAATTTCCCGCATGGCCACATTGATGGCGTCGCACACCAGGTCGGTGTTCAGCGCCTCCAAAAGGGTCTTGCCGGGGAGGATCTCCCCTGCCATGGCGGCGGAATGGGTCATGCCGGAACAGCCCAGGGTTTCCACCAATGCCTCCTCAATGATGCCGTCCTTGACGTTGAGGGTCAGCTTGCAGGCGCCCTGCTGGGGTGCACACCAGCCGATGCCGTGGGATAAGCCGGAGATATCGCTGATTTGATAGGCTTTTACCCAGCGGCCCTCCTCCGGGATGGGAGCCGGACCGTGGTTGGCCCCTTTGGCGATGGGGCACATCCGTTCAACTTCATGGGAATAATTCATAGGAAAGCTCCTTTCAGGCAGCGCGCTGCCCAAATAATCTGTGTCACCGCCGTGTTAAGCAAGGGACCCCCTGCTACAGGCTTATGGTTCTGCTCCTTTTATTATACTGTGGTTTGTCCGGTAAGGCAATGAAAATCCGCCCAAAGATTTCCTGGCAAGCTGTCCTTTTGTCAGGGAAACCGCACAGCCGCCAGGCGCAAAAATCCCCTGCCCAGGGGGGCAGGGGATTGGCGATTTTTCAGTTATGCTGTGATCTCCGCACCAGTGAAGGTCAGCCGTCCGCCAGGGTTGGCCCAGACGCCTTTGACGTTTGTCTGCACCAGTTTGACCGGCTCCTGGACAAACAGGGGAATCAGGTAACACTGCTCCTCCAGCATGTAGGTCTCAATGTCGTGGAGCTTGTTCAGGTACTCGGTGTGGTCCACGGTGTGGTATGCGTCGTCGATCATCTCATCCAGTTTGGGGTCGTCCACTGCGGCCACCACCTGCTCAGTGCTCTTCCAGATCTTGAAGAAGGCCAGAGGGTCGCTGGAGTTGGAGAGGCCGTACCGGGACAGTTCAAAATCGCCGTAATCCACATAATCGTAGAAGACGCCCATCTCAACCGCCTGGAGTTTCAGGTCCACGCCCACTTCAGCCCACTGCTGCTGCAGCATCTGGGCGACATCGCCGTGGAGCTGGCTGCTGGAGTACAGGTAGGTCAGCTGGAGGGGGTTGCTTTCATCGTAACCCGCCTCTTTCAGAAGGTTTTTGGCCTCCTCAGGGTTGTATGCCAAATAGTCGTTCTTCTCCTCACGGAAGTCGCCGTCAAGACCGGGGAAACCATAGGGAACATAGCCGTTCAGGGGGGTGATGAAGTCGCCGCCATTGAGGACGGTGACCATGGTATCTTTGTTGGTGGCCAGGGCCAGAGCCTTGCGAACACGGGCGTCCTTGAGGGCCTCAGGACCTTTTTCACCGCTGTTGATGGCCACAAAGTAAGGGCAGGTGTAGTATTCCAGCTTCAGGAAATTATCCTGGAAGGCGCTGTTGGTGGCGGTGTCCGACGGGACGTTGAGGGCCACGTCGATCTGACCGGATTTAAAGGCCGCCAGCTGGGCGTTCTCATCGGTCATCACCAGGAACTGGAGTTTTTCCAGCTTGACCTCATCGGCTTTATAATAGTTGGGGTTTTTCACAAAGGTGGCCTGCTCGTTCTCGTTGACCGACTCCAGCTGGAAGGCCCCCACGGTGGGGTAACCGGGCTGGAGGGACCAGGTGCTCTCATGCTCCTTGGCAAAGTCAGCGCGAAGGGGCATAAACACACCGGACTCGGTGACAGACAGGAAGTAAGGGCAGGGGGTGGAAAGCTCGATGACCAGGGTCTTGTCATCGGGGGCGTAAACGCCTACATTGTCCATGTCCGCCACATCCAACATGGCGTCGTGGGCTTCGGCTGCACCTTTGACAAAGTTGGTCAGGTTGGACGCGTTAAAGGTGTTGTCCGGCCCGTAGCCGATGGCCCTCTTAATGGCGTAGACAAAGTCATTGGCAGTCAAGGGCTGGCCATCGCTCCACTGCACCCCGTCGATGAGGGTGAAAGTGTAGGTCAGGCCGTCGTCGCTGACGGTGTACTCCTTGCACAGGTCGTTGACCAGCTCACCCTTTTCATTTTTATAGAAGAGGGTGGCATTGGTGGCGAAGATGGGGTGGTTCAGATGGGTGGTGGAGTTGAGGGCAGGGTCCAGGGTGAAGATCTGGGAGGAAATAGCCACCGTCAATTCCTGAGCAGGGGCCTCTCCAGAGCTGCTGGAACTGCCGCCTCCATCCCCGGAGGAACAGCCGCTGAGAACCGGCGTAAGGGCCAAGGCACCTGCCAACAGCAGGGCAATCAATCTCTTTTTCATAATACACCTCCAAAGAATATGCAGAAACCTCAAATAATAATACAATAATAAGCTTGATTCATCGGATTGTCAAGGGGTTTTGTGAATAAATATTAGTATATTTCTGCATTATTTGCATATCCACCCCATTTTTCTTTCAGGTAGGAATCGACATGTAAAAAAATTCCCTGCCCGCTGGCAGGGAATTTTTCTATCCTTATTTGTAGAGGAAGCAGGCAACCTGGCGGCCGTCCACATCCCGCAGCTGGGGCGTCTCTTTGGCGCAGCGTTCGCAGGCATGAGGGCAGCGGGTGCGGAAGGCGCAACCGCTGGGCAGGTTGAGGGGGCTGGGCAGTTCGCCGGAGATCTCCACCGGCTTCTTGGCCCGCTCCACCTTGGGATCGGGGATGGGGATGGATTGAAGCAATGCCTGGGTATAGGGGTGTTTGGGGTTGTGGTACAGCTCGTCGCTGTCCCCCAGTTCCACCAGGCTGCCCAGGTACATAACCCCGATGCGGTGGGAAATGTGTTTCACCGCCCCCAGGTCGTGGGCGATAAACAGGTAGGAGATCCCGGTATCCTCCTGGATTTTTTGCAGCAGGTTGATGATCTGGGCCTGGATGGAGACGTCCAAAGCCGAGATGGGCTCGTCGCAGATGATGAATTTCGGATTCAAGGCCAAGGCGCGGGAGATGCAGATCCGCTGGCGTTGGCCGCCGGAGAATTCATGGGGGTACCGCCGGATGTGGTCCGGCTTGAGGCCCACCGTTTCGAGCAACTGGCAGACCTTTTCATCCCTCTCCTTGGTGGAGCCGTAAAGGCCGTGGATCTCCATGGGTTCCCGAATGATCTCCCCCACCGTCATGCGGGAGTTCAGGGAGGCGTAGGGGTCCTGGAAGATCATCTGCACATCCCGGCGGAAGTCCTTCAACTCCTTGCCCTTCAATGAGGTGATGTCCTTGCCTTCAAAGTAGATCTTGCCGCCGGTGGGCTGGTTGATCTTAACGATGGTCCGGCCCAGGGTGGATTTGCCGCAGCCGGATTCCCCCACCAGGCCCAAAGTCTCGTGGTGGCCGATGGAGAAGGAGACGTCGTTGACCGCCTTGACCACCGGGTGTTTGCCGAAGCGGCCGCCGGTGGCAAAATAGGTTTTTAGATGTTCCACCTGCAAAATGGGCTCGCTCATTTCAAAACCTCCTTCTTAGCCTCCAGCCAGCAGCTGCAGCTGTGGGTGGGCGACAGGGTGGATACCGGCGGGGGCATCCGCTTGCAGATCTTCATGGCCTTTTCACACCGGTCCACAAAGGGACAGCCCGCCGGGGGCTGCAACAGGTCGGGCGGGGACCCGGGGATGGGGTGGAGTTCCTGGTCTTTTTCCGGGTTGTTGACGCAGCCCAAAAGGCCGATGGTGTAAGGATGCCTGGGATCGTAGAAAATTTCGTCGATGGTGCCGCTCTCCATGATCTTGCCGCCGTAGAGGATGATAACCCGGTGGCAGATGTTGGCCACCACCCCCAGGTCGTGGGTAATGAGGATGACGCTGGAATCCATCTGCTCCTGCAGGGATTTGATCAGCTGCAAAATCTTGGCCTGGATGGTCACATCCAGGGCGGTGGTGGGTTCATCGGCGATGATCAGTTTGGGGTTGCAGGCCAAGGCGATGGCGATGATGATCCGCTGGCGCATGCCGCCGGAAAACTCATGGGGATACTGCTTCAGCCGGGCCTCCGGCGAGGGGATGCCGACCTTGGTGAGCAGCTCAATGGCCTTTTGCCGCGCCTCTTGGCGGGAAAGGTGCTGGTGGTTCAGCAGCGGCTCTACCAGTTGGGTCTCAATATTCAAAACCGGGTTCAAAAAGGACATGGGGTCCTGGAAGATCATCGAGATCTCGTTGCCCCGGATCTTTCGCATATGGGCTTCGTATTCCTTCATGCCGCCGGCGAAGTGCTGGGGGGCGATCTCGGTCCCGTTGAACCGGATGCTGCCCTCGGTCACCCTACCGTTGGAGGCCAAAAGGCCCATGACCGAGTACATGGCTTGGCTCTTGCCGCTGCCCGATTCGCCGACGATACCCAATATTTCGCCTTTTTCCAGCGAGAAACTCACGTCCCGCACCGCCTGTACCTGGCCCTGTTCGGTGGTGAACTGGGTCGTCAGATGGTTGACTTCCAACAAACTCATAGCGCGCCTCCTACTTTTTCTTGGGGTCCAGCGCCTCGCCGACACCGTCGCCGATGAAGTTCAGCGAGAGCATGGTCAGGCAGATGGCCCCCACCGGCCAGATGATCTGGATGGGGTTGCTTTCGATGAGGCCCCGGGCCTCATTGGCCAAAGTGCCCCAGCTGGAGGCAGGGGCGCTGATGCCGATGCCCACAAAACTGAGGAACGCCTCGGTGAAGATGGCCGAGGGCACCATCAGGGTGACGTTGACGATGATGGCCCCAATGCAGTTTAAAATCAGGTGCTTAAACAGGATACGGCTGGTGCTGGCCCCCAGCACATAGGCGGCCAAGGCAAACTCCTGTTCTTTTAAAGAGAGAACCTGGCTGCGCACCAAACGGGCCATGCCCACCCAGGAGGAAACACAGATGCCCATGAGGATGCTCCACACATTGGAGCCGAAGATGAGCATGATGAAGATGACGTACAGAAGGGAAGGGATGGCGTAGATGATGTCCACGATGCGCATCATGACCATGTCCACCTTGCCTCCCACATACCCGGAGATGCCTCCGTACACCACCCCGATAAACAGGCAGATGATGGCCGCGGAGAAGCCCACCGCCAACGAGATGCGGGCGCCGTACATGACCCGGACAAAGATATCCCGGCCAAATTTATCGGTGCCGAACCAGTGTTGGGCGCTGGGCAGCTGATTGAGGGCGGTCATATCCATCTGATCGTAGCTGTATTTGGAGAACATGGGGACAAAAATTGCCATTAAAATCATCAGCACCAGGAACACCAGGCCCACCAGCGCCAGTTTATTCTTCTTGAAGCGGTTCCAGGAATCCTGGAGGAAGGTCTTGCTCTCCATGGCGATAAATTCACTGTTCTGCTCGCTGCTGTCCAGCGGTTCAAACAGGTCTTCGGTCCACTCCATATCCTTGAGTTCCAGGTTGTTCATGCGGCTTTCCTCTTTTCCAGTTTGATGCGGGGGTCAATCATGGCGGTCAGCAGGTCGCTCACCAGGTTGGTGAAGATGACAAAGGCGCCGAAGAAGATGGTCAGCGCCATAATCAGCGGGTAATCCCGGTTGGTGACGCTGGTGACAAACTCGCCGCCCAGGCCGGGGATGGAGAAGATGCTTTCAATGACAAAGCTGCCGGTCATCAGATAAGCCACCAGGGGTCCGGCGTAGGTCACCACCGGGATGAGGCAGTTTTTCAGGGCGTGTTTTACAATCAGCTTGATGGGGGAGGTCCCCTTGCTCTTGGCTAAAACCATGTAATCCTGCTTCATGGCCTCGGTCATGCTGCTGCGCACCAGACGGGCCACCATGGAGATGGGGTAGAGGGAGAGGGAAAAGGCCGGCAGGATGTAGTGGAGCGGCGTCTTTAGGCCGATGAAAGGCAGCCATTGAAGAATGACCCCAAACACCGTCATCAGCATCAGCGCATACAGGAAGCTGGGCACGCTGACCCCCACTGTGGCGAAGATCATCACCGAGTTTTGCACCCATTGTCGCTTGGACAACGCGGCGATGATGCCCAGCACAATGCCGGTGACCATGGAGAAGACAAAGGCCACCCCGCCCAGTTTGGCGGTGATCGGCAGTGCCTTGGCGATGATGGAGTTGACGCTGATCCCCTTGCGGGTCATCGACTCGCCAAAGTCGTTGTGCAGCACGTTTTTGATGTAGATGACATATTGTTCGGGGATAGATTTGTCCAAGTCATACTTCTCATACAATTTTTCCACCGCGGCGGCGGACATTTGGGAGACCTCGGCGCCGAAGGGGGAGCCGGGGATCGCCTTCATTAAAAAGAAGGTGGCCGTGGCCAGAACAAAGAGGGTCACAAGGCCCATCCCCAGCCGCTTAGCTGCATATTTTAACATGGAAAACACTCCTTTGGCAGTGATCGAACTATTCTTAAATGATACTGCCGGGGCCTGTCAATGTCAAGCCAAAAATGAATAAAAATAACATTTATACGCTATTTATTCAGATATTTTTGCATAATTGCCAAACATTCCAGCGGATTGGAAAGGTTTTTGTTTCAGTTTTTACTTGCGGGGAAACGGGGGGTAGGCTATAATACAACTATGTATTTTTATTCTGTTGTTGCGGCAATCAAAACAAGGAGGTATTACCTGTGAAAAAAATCGAAATGGCCGATCTTTTGGAGTATCGGTTTCTCTCCCGGCCAAGCTGTTCCCCCTGGCGCGACCAGGCGGTCTTCTTGGTGAACAAGCAAAACGCCCACCTCAACCGCTACCAGGGCAATCTGTACCTGGCCGACCTCGCCACCGGGGCGGTTTCCCAGCTGACCCGCACCGGTAAGGCTTCCTCCTTTGTGTGGGATTCCGACGGGGTGCTGCTCTGTGGCAAAAAGGCCAAGGAGGGCGCCGATTTTGAGCGGCTCTCGGTGGCTGACGGCACAACCTCCCCTGCCTTCCATTTCCCTCACCCGGTTCTAGGCATCACCCCGGTGGAACCTGGCAAAACCTATCTGGTGCTGGCGGATGTAAACCACAACCAGAAGGAAGGGCTTTCCGCCGCCCAGAAGAAAGATGAGGAGGATTACATCCCGGTCAGCGAGCTCCCCTTGTGGGACAACGGCGTCGGCTATGTGAGCGGCCACCGGGACGCCCTGTTCCTACTGGAGGAGAAAACCGGCGAAGCCCGGCCCATTACCCAATGGCCCTTCACCGTGGGCGCCTATGTCCTCACCCCGGACAAAAAACAGGTGGCTTATTCCGGCTGTTCCTACACCCAGCTGAAACCCCGGCAGAAGGGCCTTTACCTCTATGACATCCCCTCCCAGACCACCAAAACTATCCTGCCGGAAGGCGAATACCGCATCGGCAAGCTCCAGATGGTGGGGGAGACCCTCTTCTTCTCCGCCAGCCTGTGCGACAAACACGGCAGCAGCCAAAAAGATGACCTTTTCACCTGCGACCTTGCCACCCTCACGGTGAAGAAGATCGCCGAAAACGACTACACCATCGGCTGCAACGTCTCCACCGACTGCCGGTTCGGTGGCGGTTCCCCCACGGGAGAATACCAGGGCAAACTCCTCTATTTAACCACCGAGGGAAGCCGGGTGGGGATGAACCTGCTGGACAAGGCTGGAAACAAGGAGAAACTGCCAGAGTTTGCCGGGGCCATTGAAAATGTCAGCGTCAAGGGGGAGAAGATCCTCTTTGTAGCCATGGAAAACGGCAAGCTCCAGGAGCTTTACCTCTATGACGGCAAGGAATACCGCCAGCTGACCTGTCTCAACGAGGCTGCTTTGAAAAACAAAGCCGTCTCCCTGCCGGAGTACGCGGGCTTTACCAACTCCTCCGGCGTCAAAATCGACGGCTGGGTCATCAAGCCGGTGGACTTCGACCCCAATAAAACCTACCCTGGCGTCCTCTCGATGCACGGCGGCCCCTGTGTCGCCTGGGGCGAGTTGTTTGTCCATGAGATGCAGGTCCTCGCCGGCATGGGCTACTTTGTATTCCTGTGCAATCCCCGGGGCAGCGACGGCCGGGGAGCGGAATTTGCCGACCTGCGGGGCCATTGGGGCGAGTATGACTTCCCCGATTTCATGGAGTTTACCGACCATGTCTTGGCCCTCTATCCCCAGATGGATCCGGGGCGCCTGGGGGTCATCGGCGGCAGCTACGGCGGCTATATGACCAACTGGATCATCGGCCACACCAAGCGGTTCGCCGCGGCGGTCTCCCAGCGGTCCTTCTGCAACCCTATCAGCGACTTTGGCGTCTCCTGCATCGGCTACACCTTCGATCCAGAGCAGTTCTGCGCCACTCCCTGGAGCGATGTGGAGTTGCTTTGGGAACACGCACCGGTGAAATACGCCCCGGATGTGGTAACCCCCACCTTGTTTATCCACGCCCTGGAAGATTACAACTGCCCCTTGACTGAGGGCTTCCAGATGTTCTCCGCCCTGAAATACCACGGGGTGGAAAGCGAGATGTACCTGTTCAAAGGGGAGAACCACGAGCTGAGCCGCAGCGGTAAACCCAAACACCGCCAGCGCCGCCTGTTCGTCCTCACCGATTGGCTCAACCGCCATTTGCAATAAAGATCCTTTGCAGCGGCAAAAAGCCCGGCCCCATGGGGGCCGGGCTTTTTCATGTAAAACAGTGTTTTGGGAGGGCTTAGTGGGCAGCCGCATATTCAATGGCAGCCTGCCGGACCCACTCCAGACGGGTGTCGTCGATGTCGTTGGGAACGGTGCAGTCCGCACCCAGCATGACGCCCACCTGGCCGCACTCATCCAGGATCTTCCAGGCAAATTCTTTGACTTCCTGCTCGGTACCGGTGTAGATGGTCTTATCTTGGGCATACCCGCCGAATACCGGCTTTCCGCCAAAGAGCTTTTTGCCGTCTTTCAGGCTGACCCCTTCCACATAGACGGCGAAGTTGATGGCAGCGGCGTCAAAGTCGGTGAAGAGGTTAAGATTATTGGTTCTGCCGTGGTATCCGCAGATATGGAGAAGGTTGATGTTGCTGAGTTTGTTGGCGTTGTTTAGAACATCTTTCTCATAGGGGGCGATGTATTTGAGATAGAACTCATCGGGGAAGAAATTGCACTGGTTGTTGACGCTCAGGTAGATGCCCTCCACGCCGCCTTCCTTGATCAGCGCTTCGTTGATGGCGCTGATGCCTTCGGCAAGGTTCTTCATGGCAGCGGCCACCGCGTCGGGATCTTCCTCCATGTATTTGTGCAGGACAGTGTCTTGAAAAGCCTCGGGGCAGAGGCTCTTGCGCAGCACCATAGAGGGGGAGAAACCGGTGGCGTAGGTGGGGGCGTCAGAATCTTTGTAGAATTCCAAGGTGCGTTTGGTCAGTTCCAGGGTCTTTTTGGTGAAGTCGGAACTGAGAGAGGGGGCCTCCACGTTGCGCAGGTCAGCGGCGCATTTTACGTGAGAGACATCCACAGGCATGATCATCAAGGTGTCGTTCATGACTTTGATCACATCGGGATCGAATTTCTCTCTGGCATATTTGTGGCCGATGATGTTGCGCTCAAAGGCGTCTTGGTTCACCACACCCGTACCCCACTCGCTGGTAGGGCAGAAGTGGTGGAAAAATGCGACGGGAACACGGTCTACCGGTTTGTTTTGGAGAAAGTTCATAAACCTTTCACGCTTGGTCATCATAATTGCACTCCCTTTTGTTATTTTAACTAATTTTTTCTCAACTTGTCTCTCTATATTAATCATTATACTATATTTAAGGGAAAACTGCAATGAAAAGACTTATTGTTGGAAGATATAGCAGTTCGAACAATAGGACACCAACGGACATAGATATTTCTCACAAGAAAGAAACCGCTCCAATGGAACAAGCGCAACCGGAGATGCTTCCCGGCGCAAAGGGCTAAACCCGGTGGGGGTCTGCTCGGCCTAGTTCCTTTTGCCGCCACTTGCAATCACAATGAAAATAGAGCTTCTGAGAGCCGGTTGGACCAATCTGCATCCCATGTATGACGGTCCAAAGCTTCCCCTTTAACGCCGCAGTAAAGGAAACCATAATCGGCCCTGCCCCGATCGCCGGTGGGATCGTAATAAAGCCAGCGGCCATCTATCCTGGCCATATTCCACATGTGGTTCTCTCCGCCTGCTTTCCCGCTGACCGTAATGCAGGGAATCCCCGCCTTTTCCAAAAGGGTTTGAAACGCCTGTGCATACCCGCCGCAGATCGCTAGATTGTTGTGGAGAGCCCCGTAGGCGGTGGTGGATTCATAGGGCATTTCCCCTGGGTGGGAATAGTAGCGGAAGTCATAATCCACATTCTGTGTGAGATAGGTGTACAAAGCCTCTGCCTGTTCTGCCTGGCTCATTCCCGCTGCTACCGTTTCCTGAAAAACCTGTTCCGCCAACTCATCGATTTCTGCCAGCCGCGCCCGGGCTTCCCCCAAAGTGAGCCCGCCCTGGGGGACAACTGTTATAGCCGTTCCATCCCGGTTGAGCTGGCAGAAAAGATACCCCCCGCCCACCTGCTGAAGGGCCTTGTTCATATCGTCAACCGTCAGGCTAAGGTTCGTGATGCGTATAGGGATATTCTCCTGCCCCAGCCCATCCCGGGCCACCTTTATCAAACTCCTTAAGCTGTCTACTTCCACACCGCAAAACCCATCAGGGTAGTCCCCTGTGCGGTATGGCATATAGGAGACCGTGCAGCGCAGCAGGCCATCCGGGCCAACCTCTGCATTGAAATCATAAGCATATTTGTACCGTGGATTATTGGAAAGTATGCTATAGTAAAGATTTTTGACGGCGAGGGGAACCCCCTCCTGTTCCGGAACACCGGATAGGTCAAAAGCGGGCGGCTGTTCTCCCGCCTCAATTGCCCGGGCCAACTCGTCCTGGATTTCTGACAAGCTGGTGACCGATACCCTCTGCTCACGGCCATCATCCCCCGGCCAATCCATTTCCAGGTATTGGACCGCGGCGGCAAAGCCCCCCGCCCGCCACCAGAGGACTGAGGCAAACTCCTCGGGGACGCTGGAAATCATTTGGCTATTGCCCTGCCCCCAAGGCAAAACATCCCCGGCCCATACGCTTGCCGACAAAACCAGGCAAAGCAACAAATCGCAAATATGTTTCATAAAACCACCCCTTATCTTTCTCCCTGAAAAGGTTCCGCCCCCCTTTTGCCGGTGGAGAAGTTTTTATTCTCCAATAGAACCGCCGGCCTTTGGCAAGAACCATTCACTTCTTCCTGCCGGGTCCCCCCTTTGACAGATCTTTACTGCACTTGTGCGGATATTTATTATTACAGTACAATAAAACGATCCAATTTTTGCAGCATTTCCTATCTTTTTATAAAAAGATGCCAGCTTTAAATGTGGTATAAAACAAAACGCACCTCCCAAAAAGAGGTGCGCAATTTGTCTGGGGCGGCTCGCCGCTGGCCTTCGTGGCCAGTTTAGACCTGTTTTGGACGCGTGCGAAAACCTTGGGCAAAGCAAAACGCCCGGAGCGCAAAATGGCTCCAGGGCGGGATTTTTGGTGCGGATAACAGGACTTGAACCTGCACGGAGTGATCCACTAGAGCCTAAATCTAGCGCGTCTGCCAATTCCGCCATATCCGCAAAACTGCAAAGAAGATTATACCATCCCCTTTGCAGGATTGTCAACTAAACTAAAGTCAGGGAACCGCCCTCCAGCATGGATTGGGCAGCCAGCAGAATCCCGATTTTTCCGGAAGGATAGGTCAATCCGCCCTGGAGCCAAGCGGCGAAAGGCTCCCGGATAGGGGCGTCGGCGGAAAGTTCAATGGATGCGCCCATGGTGAAGGCTCCCGCGGCCATGATCACCTGGCTTTCATAGCCGGGCATGTCCCAGGCCTCTGGAACCACAAAGGAATCCACTGGAGAGCCCTTCTGGATGCCTTGGCAAAAGGCGGTCAGAGAGGGCTCATCCTTTAGGCAGACCGTTTGAATGATATCGGTGCGGTGCCCATCAAACTTGGGCAGCACCTCATAGCCCAGCAGGCTGAATAAGCTGGCGGCAAACACCGCTGTTTTCAAAGCGCTGGCCACCACCGTGGGGGCGTGGAACAGGCCCAGGTACATATTCCGGTTTTCCCCCAGAGTGCAGCCAGCCTCTTTGCCGATGCCGGGGGAGGTGAGCCGGTAGGCACACAATTCCACCAGGTCTTTGCGGCCGGCGATGTAGCCGCCGGTGCGGGCGATGCCGCCACCGGGGTTTTTGATCAGGGAGCCCATGATCAGGTCCGCCCCCACCTGGGTGGGCTCTTTATCCTCCACAAACTCGCCGTAGCAGTTGTCCACCATCAAGATGGCGTCAGGATTGCCCTGTTTCACCAGTTTGGCAATCTCCTCAATGTGGGCGATGGAAAGGGAATCCCGCAAGGAATACCCTCGGGAGCGCTGTATGTAGGCCACTTTTACCCCTTTGACCGCCTCTGGGATGGCGGCGTAATCGGGGGTGCCGTCGGGCAGCAGATCCAGCTGCCGGTAGTGGACACCGAAATCCTTGAGGGAACCGGAGCCCTCTCCCCGGATGCCAATAACCTCCTCCATGGTGTCATAAGGCGCGCCGGTGAGGGAGAGCAGCACATCCCCGGGCCGCAGCACCCCAAACAGGGCGGTGGTGAGGGCATGGGTGCCGGACACAAAGTTGTGGCGGACCAAGGCATCCTCCGCCCCGACGATCTGGGCAAAGACCGCGTCTAAGGTATCCCGCCCAATGTCCCCGTACCCGTAACCGGTGGAGCCGGCAAAGTGGCTCTCGCTGACCCGGTGTTCCCCAAAGGCGGAGAGCACCTTCATGGCGTTGTATTCCGCCCGCCGGTCAATCTCCTCAAATACCGGGCGGCAGCGCTCCTCTGCGCGGCCCGCCAGGGTTAAGATCCTCTCATCTATCTTAAAAAATGGATTGTTCACGCTATATTTCCTCCAAGTTATTTTGTTGGGGCAAAAAAGAACTGCCCGGCTTCCCCCCAAGGGGAAAAACCCAGGTGGGTGTAAAAGGGGAGAAGTTCCTCCCCAGCAGGCAGCAGCACTGGGATGGCGCCCCGGCACATCACCCAACCTGCGGCGGCCAGCACCGCCTGGGAGGCATACCCTTTCCCCCGGTATGCCGGCAAGGTGGCCACCGAGCCAATCATCCCATACCCAGCCCCCAGGTGGTACACCGAAGCGGTGCTCACCGGCTTGCCCCCTTCCTGGCAGAGGAAGGCGGCGGCCCGTCCGCTCCGCACCCGGGCGGAAAACCCGCAGAGCCATGGCCCATAGGGGGCATTTTTCTCAAAGCTGGGGTCGCTGGCGCAGAGCAGCCGGTAAACATCGGTCAGGCGGTCAGCCTCCCGGGCTGCCCAGGGAGGAGAAGGCCCCCGGTATTCCAGCAGCGGGGCGCTGCGCGGGGCACAGCCGCATCTTTCCGCAAGGGAGGAAAGGTAGGGATCCCGCCCCTCCGCCCGGCTGCCGCCGACCGCGGCGAGAAACTGGGTCAACTCTTCTGTGTCCACCCTCTGGGAAAGAGCCAGGGTGAGGGTATCCCCCTCCCGGCCCACCCCGCCGGCGGGAAGGCCTTCCCCATCCAGCGCCACCCAGAAGTCACAGTGGGGGGAGTTCATCCCATACACCGCCAGGAGGGCCTCCAGTTTGCCGCCAAACACCGGCTCCAGCCGGCAGGCCGCCTCCCAGCGGGGCAGAAGCTCCCGCTCTAAAAACCGAATCATTCCGGCAGCCGCTGGGCCAGCAGCCGGACCAGCGCCAAATCGTTTTCCATATCCTCCACCTGAAGCACGCAGGAGGGGGAGTGGAGGTACCGGCAGGGCAGGGAGAGGCCAAGGACCTTTGCCCCGCCTGCGGCCGACTGGACCGCCCGGGATTCGTTGCCGCCCGCTACCGCGGCCTTGCTTTGGCAGGGGATGCCCGCCTCCCCGGCCCATGCGAGGGCTTGGCGGTACAAATCAAAGTCATAGATGGTGCCTTTGTCCATAAAGGAGAGCACTGGGCCCCCGCCCACCTGGCAGACCTGTTTGCCCGGCTCCACCCCGGCGATATCCGAGGCAGTGGTGGCCTCCAGGATCACCCCGATGTCCGGGTTCACCCCGAAGGCGGCGGTTTTCCCGCCCAGGCAGCCGGTCTCTTCCTGGACGGTGAAGGCGCAGACGATGTCATAGGGCAGGTCCTGCTTCAGCAATTGGATGAGGATGGCGCAGCCCGCCCGGTCATCCAGGGCAGGGCCTTTGATCATCCCCTGGCCGAAGGGTTCAAAGGAGGAGGCAAATTTGGCCCGGTCCCCCAGATGAACGGCCTTTTCCGCTTCCTCCTTGGAGGAGGCGCCGATGTCGATATACAAATCGTCCATAGAGGGGGCTTTGCCCTGCTCGCCCGGCGACTGCATGTGGATGGCCTTGGTGCCGATCACCCCGTAGAGACCGCTGTCCCCAACAAGGACGCTCTTGCCCACCACCACCCGGGTGTCAATCCCCCCTACGGCGGCAAACCGCAGCAGGCCGGATTCCTCGATGTAGGTGACGATAAAGCCCACCTCATCCATGTGGGCGGAAAAGAGGACGGTTTTTGCCCCAGTTTGGGCGCCTTTTTTATAGGCGATCAGGTTGCCGGAGGGGTCGGTCTTGCACTGGGCATAGGGGGCGACCTCTCTTGCGATCCGCTCCCGCACCAAATCCTCCCGGCCGGAGACGCCGGGCAAAAGGCTGAGTTCTTGCAGCAGTTCCAGCATGTTACCGCACCTCCTTTAAAAATGCCGCCAGCAGCTGGGCGGTGTGGTCCACGTCCCGGGGGGAGAGCACTTCAATAGGGGAGTGCATGTACCGCTCGGGGATGGAGATGAGGGCGGTTTGGATGCCGCGGCCCGTCCCGGCGATGGAGTCGGCGTCGGTGCCGGTGGAACCGTTCATCACCTCCAGCTGGAAGGGGATGTTCTCCCCTTTGGCGATCTCCTCCAGCTTCCGGGAGAGGCGGTAATCCAAGATGGGGGCAATGCCGATCATGGGGCCGCCCTCCAAGACGCCGCACTTGTGGCGGGGTGCGTCGGGGGTATGGCCAAAGGAGACATCCAAAGCCACCGCATGGGTGGGGTTTACCAGGTGGGCCACCGTCTTAGCGCCCACCCCGCCGGTTTCCTCCTGGGTGGTGAAAGCCACCGTCAGCCCGCAGGGGAGGGGCTCCCCTTGCAGCAGCTCCAAAGCTTTCAGGACGCAGGCGCAGGAGGCCCGGTTGTCCAGGGCCTTGCCGCTGACCAAGCCGCCCAGCAGTTCCCGGGGTTGGGCATCGATGGTGGCCCGATCCCCCAGGCACACCCGGCGGGCGGCCTCCGCCCCATCGCAGCCGATGTCCACAAAGACATCCTCCACACGGGGCAGGTCGGTTTCATCCCCCTTTTGCAGGTGGGGCGGGATGGAGGTCACCACCCCTTTGACCGGGCCGTTTTCGGTGTGGATGGTCACCGGCGATGCGGTGATGACCCGCCGGTCCACCCCGCCCACCGGAGCCACCCGCAAAAAGCCGTTCTCCTCAATATAAGTCACCACCAGGCCGATCTCATCCATATGGGCAGCCAGCAGGACATGGGCCCCGCCCTCCTTAGGCTCCCGGACAGTGGCATAGATGCTGCCAAGAGGGGAGGTCTTGACCTCCCCATAAGGGGTTAGCAGTTCCTTTAAGCGCTGGGCCGCCGGGCCTTCCCGGCCGGAAACCCCGGTGAGGGCGGAGAGTTCCAGCAGCAGTTGTGTTGTATTCATATCCTTATTTCCTCCCTACAGAGCGTGGACCAAGGCTTTGAAGTGTTTGCCCCGCTCCTCAAAATTGGGGTAGCTGTCAAAACTGGCGCAGGCGGGGGAGAGGGAGACCACATCCCCAGCCTTGGCCTCCCGATGGGCGATGGCGACTGCCTCGGCCAGATCCTTGGCGTGGCGGATCTCCATGCCGCTGGCGGCAAACCCCGGGCAGGCCCGGACCGCCGCCTCGATTTTGGGGGCGGTGACCCCAGTCAAAATCAGCAGTTTTACCTTCTCCACCATCACTGGTGCCAGGGGTTCAAAGGGGATTTTTTTATCGTAGCCCCCGGCCAGGATGATCATCTTCTGGTCAAAGGCGTTGAGGCCGGCGATGGCTCGGGTGGGGCTGGTGGCGATGGAATCGTTGTACCATTTCACCCCGCAGAGCTCCCGGACAAACTCAATGCGGTGCTCTACCCCGCCGAAGGTGCGGGCCACCTGGCAGATCACTTCCGGGGAGACCTCCCCCCACACGGCGCTGATGGCCGCCAGATAGTTTTCCACGTTGTGCAGGCCGGGGATGCGGATCTCCCCCATGGGCAGAATGGGGATTTCCTCCCCCCGGTATACCATGGTGAGGGTGCCGTCCTCCCCCAAAAAGGCCCCCTGTTCCGGCTTTTTGCGCCGGGTGAAGAAGAAGGTCTCACCCCTCGTCAGCTCCCCGAAGGAGGCGGTGATCTCATTGTCTAAATTGAGCACCGTCCGGGAAAACCCGGTCTGGTGGGCAAAGATGTTCTTTTTGGCGTCGATGTACTCCGCCATATCCTTGTGGACGTCCAGATGGTTGGGGGCCACATTGGTCACCACCGCCACTTTGGGGCTGGACCGCATGGAGATCAGCTGGAAGCTGGAGAGCTCCACCACCGCCCGGTCATCGGGGGAGACCTGTTCCAGGATGGGCAGCAGCGCCCGGCCGATGTTGCCCCCTTTGTGGACGGTGAAGCCCTGCTTCTCCAGCATTTCAGCGATGAGGGTAGTGGTGGTGGTCTTGCCGTCGGAACCGGTCACCCCGTACACCGGGCAGGGGCACAGCTCCAGAAAGACCTCCAGTTCGCTGGTGACCACCTGGCCCCGCCGGCGGGCGGCAGTCAGCTGGGGGGTAAGGTACTTCATCCCTGGGGAGCGGAAGATGATCTCCCCATCCAGCCGGTCGAGATAATCGGGGCCCAGCTTCAGCTGGACTCCCAAGCTTTCCAGCCAATCGGCGGTTTCGCCCAGCTGCTCCCGGGTCTTTCGGTCGCAGAGGGCCACTTTTGCCCCCTTGCTCACCAAAAGAGGGATCAGCTCCCGATGGCTGACCCCCACGCCGATCATGTCCACCCGTTTGCCTTTCATGCTGTCCATAAACGCCTTGACCCGTGGATCCATACCCATTCCTCCCGTCACAAATATACAATAAGTAATATTCTATCCAAAATTCAATAAATTGTGCATTCCTGTGGCCTTCAGCCGGGGGTTTCATCGAAAATCCGCTGGCCGCCAGATGGACAAGCCCTTTTCTCATCTACCAGGGCGCCCGCCTCTGCTCCAGAGCTGTTCCAGTTGAATTTCCCAGGAAAAATACCGATTTTTTGCCTTATTCATTATACGATTTGCCACAAAAAATAGCAACGCATATCCCCAAATTCACGTATTTTTTTGCCCGTACATACGTATACTGATAGGAGTTTTCCCTTGGGCAGCGTGTCCCGGGGAAAAACAGCAGAATCGCCCCATTTGAAAAAGGAGGTCCTCACCCTATGGAAAAACCCAAACAACCAATCAAAAGCTGGCCGGAACCAAGCCCCCTTCTCCAGGAGGAGCGGTGGCAGGATTCCATTGAGATAGAAAGCTGGATGAACGCCACCGGGGACGTGGACGATTTCATTTTTTATCCCGAAGAAGAGTTTTTGAAGTATCACAGCGAGCGGTAACCGGCAGCATTTCATTCCGGTTGCCATCCCAAAAAGGGAAAGGCCGCCGGTAATACCGGCGGCCTTTCCCTGTAGAAGGGGACCTTTTTCCAACGGCGATCCCCCATTTTGCACTGTAATTTTCGGTTACAAGAGCTCGCTCATCGAAGCGGCAATCTCATCCTTCTCATACTCTTTGATCAGCGCCTGGGTGCCTAGGTTGCCCAAGCCCTCAGCGTCCATCCGCTCATATAGCCGCAGCACCTCGTTCAGGATGGGCAGCTCCAACCCCACATCTTCCGCTTCCTCGGTGGCGATGTTCATATCCTTGATGTAGTGCTTGATGAAGAAGCCAGGGGCATAATCCTTTTTCAGCATCCGGGGGGCGGTGTTGGTCATCTGCCAGCTGCCCGCCGCACCTGCGCTGATGCTGGCCAGCATGGTATTCACATCCAGCCCCACCTTTCTGCCATAGGCAATGGCCTCACAGACACTGGCCACCACGCCGGAAAGGGCAATCTGATTGGCCATCTTGGTGTGCTGGCCGCAGCCAGGGCCGCCTTCGTACACGATATTGGTGCCCATCGTTTCAAACACCTGATGGCAGGCGTCAAACGCTTCTTTATCCCCGCCTACCATAATGGAGAGGGTGCCGTTTTTTGCGCCGGTATCCCCGCCGGAGACTGGGGCATCCAGTGCAAAAACGCTCTTGCGCTTGGCTTCGTTATAAATGCGGACCGACAGCTTGGGGCTGGTGGTGGTCATGTCGATGAGATAAGCGCCTTTCCTGGCATTGGCGATGACGCCGCCCTCCCCAAAGTAGACTTCCTCCACATCTTTGGGGTAGCCGACCATGGTGATGATCACATCCTGGCCTGCCACACAGGATCGGATGTCATCACACCAAACCGCGCCCTCTTCTATAACATCCAGGCATTTTTCCTTGGTGCGGGAGTAGATGGTGAGTTCATAGCCATTTTTCATCAGATTGCGGACCATGGATTTGCCCATGACCCCCACGCCGATAAAACCTATTTTTTTCATGATGAAAACCCCTTTCCAAACGCCGTCGCGGCAAGATGTCCCCGCCGGGGGGAAGTCGGCCTGCACCCCAAAATGGAGCGGCTCTGCCCGCCGGCAGCACTGCCTTATCTTCTTTGGGAAACTTCCGTGGGCCGGGGCTTCTCGCAGGCTGTTTCTCAAAGGAAAAGCCCGGTGCGGCCGCCCGTATGCGCCACAAACCTTCCACCTCTAGTATACCATAAAGTCTGCACAAACGGTGAGAATTGCGATGCGGCCTCTGCCGCAAAGGGCTTCGCCCTGCAAACAATTCTTCCAACGCCACAGGCTTTGCTTGTAACTATTATACCATAAAACCCCCGCGACAAATAGGGGATTTACGGGTGTCATGAAGATTTCCCACGAAGGGCCCTGCTGGGAATCTGCTCAGATTCTGTTATGGGAACGGCAATCTAGCCCAGAGGAGGCTGTCATCTGGCCGGTGTTTTAACTCACGCCCTCCTCGCGGAGGGCGACTTGCCGCTTTCGGTCAAATATGTATGGAAGCCCAAATTTCAATCCACGCCCCCTCCCAGAGGGCGACAACGGCGCAACGGCACCGGAGCCCGTTCGGAGGATTCCAATCCACGCCCTCCACTCTGTGGGACAATCCTTCTATAAAATCAGTATCCCCGCCGGGTCATAGCCTGGACGGGCACCAATGTGCACGACCTTATTTTGATAGGAGTTTCCCAACTGATAAAACCGAAGGCTGTCGGTCTCCAGGTCAATCATCCCCTCCAAAGCGTGTTGAAACCGGACATATTGGGCATTGTCCAGACTGCATTCAAACACAGAATTTTGTACCCTCTGCCCATAATCCACACAGAGTTTTGCCACTTTGCGAAGACGTCTGCGCCCTTCCGCGGTCTGGGTATTCACATCGTAGGTCACCAAAACCAACATATTCTCCCCTCACTTCCACAAAAACGGCGGATATTCCTCCAAATCCCCGCGCAAAGTTCTCGCGAGGAGCATTGCCTGAACCGAGGGGACCAATCCCCACTCCATCTTCTCCCCCAAAAACGGGTGGCGAATGGTCTCCTTTCGCCGTTCCTGCCAAGCGGATAGGAAGGCCCGCCGCCCTTTATCATTAAGCAATACAGCTCCACTTTCTTGAATATCAAAATCCCCTGGCTGCAATTGCTTTCGGTTGATGCAAGAGAGAACAAACCGATCTGCATACACACTGCGGAGCTCCTCCTCCAAATCCAGCGCCAGGGAAGCCCTTCCCGGGCGAGGGCGGTGCAGAAACCCCACATATGGATCCAAGCCAACTCCTTCCAATGCTGAAGCGCACTCGTGTGCCAATAGGGAATAGGCAAAGGATAAAGCGGCATTGACTCGGTCCATCGGTGGTCTCCGGCTGCGACCTGAAAAAGAAAATGCCTCCTTTTGCTGTAAAATCAAGGCATCCATCCTGCTAAAATAAGTCTGGGCTGCTTCCCCTTCCAAGCCCATGAGTTCATTGAGGCTTTCGGCGTCTTGCAGCTGAAGCAACGTGCCTTGTAATTTTCGGGAAGAAGCCTTTAAAGCTTCCACTGGCACCCGCTGGGGGTGATCCCTTGTCGCTCGTTCTAAGACCCATCTGGAATTGTATACTTTTCCCATCAGCAGATTTTTTGCAAACCGCACTGTCTGCACTGGGTCCATAGACGCGATGGATTGCTGTTGGCGAAGGAGAACACTGCCCGATGTCTCTCCGCAAACCCGGGCTAAAAACCGTCCATTGGGGGTAAAAAAGCAGAAATGTATACCCCGTTTGACACAAGCACCTAACAGGGCAGGGCTTGCCCCTTTGTAACTGAAGCAAAGGATATTCTCTAAAGTGTGCAGGGGGAACCGCCCCAATTGATTTTCCCCCTGGGAGACCACTACGTTCTCCCCATTGAGGGAAAGGTAACTATCCTCTGACAAAACATATAAGGTATTGAGCAGGTGTTTCATAACTTCCCCTTTCCAATCGGATTTCTAGGCAGCGTCCACACTGCCTCCTCGCGGAAGGCGACGCCCGTAATACTGAATGCCCAGCTTCTCTTTTATATTTCAATCCACGCCCTCCTCACGGAGGGCGACTCATCTGGTACGGCCTCAACTGGTCCTTTGAGCTATTTCAATCCACGCCCTCCTCACGGAGGGCGACCCCGCTTCTCGAAGTCCGGGATACGCCTGTCACCCATTTCAATCCACGCCCTCCTCACGGAGGGCGACTGCCACATCGTCCTTGACATAGATTTCGCTGGTAATTTCAATCCACGCCCTCCTCACGGAGGGCGACGCCGTTCCAGGTTCTTTTCCGTCTGCGCCGTTACCAATTTCAATCCACGCCCTCCTCACGGAGGGCGACCACCAGCCGGGAAGAACTCCAACGCAAAACTGGAAATTTCAATCCACGCCCTCCTCACGGAGGGTGACATCCCCGTGGCCCGGTACCAGTCAGGCCGGGCGGTATTTCAATCCACGCCCTCCTCACGGAGGGTGACTACCTCGCCAGACAGGAGGGATAGACCATGGCAAAATTTCAATCCACGCCCTCCTCACGGAGGGCGACCCCCCGGCAGAATGGCTCCAAGAAGTAAAAGAGGAATTTCAATCCACGCCCTCCTCACGGAGGGCGACTTTGTGGCCGGTCTCATTGACTGGCCTGGCGAGATTTCAATCCACGCCCTCCTCACGGAGGGCGACAGATGTGGGGTAAATGATTGAGAGGTAAGCAAGATATTTCAATCCACGCCCTCCTCACGGAGGGTGACCCATTCCGCAACATTGCGTTAATTGCGCGTGTGGATTTCAATCCACGCCCTCCTCACGGAGGGTGACCGTATAGGGGTGTAGGTTATTCTAACGGTGTAGATTTCAATCCACGCCCTCCTCACGGAGGGTGACTTGCGGCTTCCTGTTCTTTTGCAATTACAAACCAATATTTCAATCCACGCCCTCCTCACGGAGGGTGACAAAGAGCCGCCCGCATCTTCTCCGGGATCGTCAAATTTCAATCCACGCCCTCCTCACGGAGGGTGACGTCAACGAACTTTTGAGGTTCTTCACGCAATAAAGAAATTTCAATCCACGCCCTCCTCACGGAGGGTGACTTTGGCACAAAAAAATCCGTACAATAATTGCACGATTTCAATCCACGCCCTCCTCACGGAGGGTGACGCGGTGTGGTCTACCCCCGCTATGACGTCAAAAACATTTCAATCCACGCCCTCCTCACGGAGGGTGACGGTAGCAACCTGCACCCGCTGCGGGCTTGTGTGATTTCAATCCACGCCCTCCTCACGGAGGGTGACCAACTTGTTGAGCCTGTGTGCCCAGTGTCACAATATTTCAATCCACGCCCTCCTCACGGAGGGTGACCCTTACTATCTATAAGCGAGCTGGGGATACCTTTTCATTTCAATCCACGCCCTCCTCACGGAGGGTGACTTTCACTGGTTTCATTCTGCTCCACCGCCCTTTCTATTTCAATCCACGCCCTCCTCACGGAGGGTGACTGGCCAAGGAGAGCAAACCCGCCGGGGAATTGGTATTTCAATCCACGCCCTCCTCACGGAGGGTGACCATCGCCAGGTCATCTCTGGGTTTTGGCAAAACAATTTCAATCCACGCCCTCCTCACGGAGGGTGACAGCAACTTTGCACAAAATATTTCAATTAATTTTAGCATTTATATGCTGCATTTGTCTGATTTTACTTTTTATGGAATACAATCCAAAAAATTCCGCTTTGTGTCCTCCTTTTTTTCCATCAATTTGGTGCGAACCCTTCAGGAGTTCTCTGACCGCTTCCGATTCGCACATCACACAAGTTCTTCCATCCTTTGTTCGATATACTCCCTAACAGAGGGGCTTCGGGACAGCTGGGGGAGACAGACGTCTTTTAAAGAACAGGCATTGCAATGCTTTTGCAACCTCCCTTTGGGGGTGTATCCCCGCTGTGCATATCCTTGCATCTCCTTGGCCAGCGACTCCACTTGGTTGCGCAGTTCCAAGGTAAACTCCACCTGCTCCCTGCGGCGGGTTTCCCCATAGTAAAGATAGCCATGGGTGATTCCACAGACCAACATCTCCTCTAAAGCCATTGCTTGGGCGCACAGCTGTATCCGGTCCACATCTGTCCCTTTGCTGCTCCCCCTTTTGTATTCGA